>JAIHTM010000006.1 GCA_022713905.1 Collinsella sp. | reverse complement strand
CCCTTAAGCAATCTTGAAGATTAAAACCGGCGCGCGCCGCGGGGTATGTCCCCTGCGACGCGCGCTGAAAGTGATCCGTTTCCTCCGTCCCTAACGGATCGGTTGGCGGCGCTTGTCGGAGAGGAATACGCCGGCGGCTACCAGGACCGTGCCGCCAATCACGAAGGTCTCACCCAGCAGGCCGGACGCGTCGCCCGTAGCAGGCATCGCAGCTTGCGTCGACGCGACCTCGGTCGTCGCCGTCATGTGCTTAGCCTGATACGCTACCTGCGTTGCGGGCTGGGACTGAGCACCGGCACCGCGATCGGCGGCGTCTTGGCGGGCAATCTCAGCGTTGAGCTCGGCGATAGCAGCGTCAAGCTCGGCCTTGGCGGCGTTGTAGTCACCGAGCGCCTCCCAGTAGGTCGGCGCCACGGCATCGGTTGCGGCGGCAGCGGCATCGAGTTCCGCCTTGGCAGCGGCGGCACGCTCGGCGGTGTTGTGAGCTGCGGCGATCTTGGCGTTGAGTGCCTCGTCCGCATCGTCGGCATGTCCGTTAGCGATGGCGTCGGCAAGATTAATCCTGCGCAGACGAGCAACCGCGGCGGCAGAGGCATCACGAGCGACGGTCGCATCCGTCACGGCGTCATCCGCTGCAGCCACGCCAGACTCGGCATCGGCCTGCGCCGAAGCCGCAGCCTCAACAGCAGCATCGGCGGCATCTTTGTCCTCCGCAGCCTGAGCAAGCGCCGCGGCGGCATCGCGCAGCTGAGCCGCACGAGCAGTAGCCGCAACGGATGTGGCCTGTGCCGCGGTCACAGCTGCGCCGGCATCAGTTGCAGCAGCCTGAGCGGCAGCAAGCTCGGTCTGGGTAGCGGCAACGTCGGAATCCGCCTGATCGGCCACGCCCTGGGCGGCGCCCAGTGCAGCCTGCGCGTCAGCCTGGACAGCACGCGCTCCCTCGAGCGCCGCCGAAGCCGCATCAAACGCACGCTGAGCGGAGGCAACGTCGGCCGAATACGCGGCCAGCTCATCCTGAGCGGCAGCAAGCGCGCCCTCCTTATCGCCAACGCCGGCGCGAGCGGCATCCAGCGCACGCTGAGCAGCGGCCACCTTGCCCTTGGCGACATCGAGCTCACCAGACTTGGCAGTTACGACACCCTGCGCCGCGGCAACCGCAGCGTTGGCAGTGTCCACGTCGGCGCGGGCATCAGCCACGGCACGCGCAGCGGCCTCAGCCGCGGCCTGCTTCTCCCCCACAGCAGCTTGAGCATCCGAGACACCAGCGGCAGCGGCATCAACACCAGCGGCAGCGGCATCGACCTGCGCCTGCTTAGCGGCAGCGGTCTGCGACGCAGCACTTACCTTGTTGCCGGCATCGGCGGCAACGCCCTGAGCAGCAGAAAGCTCCTGACGAGCCACATCCACGCCCTGCCCAGAATTCGCCAGCGAGTCGCACCACGCATTAAGCGCAGTCTCGTACTCGGCAACCGTCATCGGATTGGCGGCATTCGTGTACCAGCCTCCAGACATAGAGAACGTCTGCGCCTGGGTTTTCCAGCCAGACATCGTCCCGCGCGTGCAAACGCCCATGCCCGTCACGGTGTAATCGGGATCGATCACATTCATGTAGTGACCGACCGTGTCGCCATGCGCAGCCGCGTAGCGATCGATTTCGTTGCCATGCAGACGATAGAAGTCGAAAGCAGCCTTTCCCGTAAGGCCCGTCGCCCCCAGCGTAGCCGCAGCTCGGTCAAAGACGGCCTTTTCCTGATCGACCCACTGGATGAACGGATTGCTTCCAAAGTTCCAAGCCACGTTTTCGCCCACGTTAAACTGCTGGGCATGGGCAACCTTGGTGTCCGAGAAGTTCGCATCGGCGATGGCCGTCGCCATCATGGCATGCGTCACCTTGAGCTCGCTCAGGCCGACGCTCTTGCGATATTCGTTGCACGCCTTGAGCCACACGATCGCCTGCTTCATGTTGGTCAGGCTCGTCGCGTCGACCTCCTCGCCCACCTTGGTGAGGCCAGCGTATTTGCAGTTGAGGATGATAACCGCCGCGTCGTCGGCGCCCACACTCTTAAAGAACGCGATGGCGCCCTGGCGGTAGTTTTCCGCCGAAGCGTTCGCCGCGGCCTGGGCTGCGTCAAGCTTGGCCTGCGCCTGCGCCACAGCCTGGTCGGCCTGCTGCTTTTGAGCCTTTGCCTGGTCGAGCGCTTGATCGGCGGCATCCTTCTCGTCCTTGGCAGCCGAGAGCTTGGCTTGGGCGTCCGCCAGCGCCGTGAGCGCGTTGGCATGGTCGGCCTTTGCCTGATCGACGGCGGCATCGGCTGCAGTCGCAGCAGCTGTGGCGGCATCCAACGTGGACTGAGCGTCAGCAGCGGCCTGCTGCTGTGCGGCGAGCGCCTGCTGGGCAGCCTGCGCCTCGCTCTCGGCAGCGGCCACCTCCTGTGAAGCGGCAGCGAGTTCGTCCTCGCGCTGCGCCTGGACCGACTTGGCGGCGTCCAGCGCAGCAGCGGCGGCGTCCACCTTGGCCTTGGCGGCATCGTACTCCGGACCTGCGGCGCCCTGCTCGGCGCGGTCAAGATCGGCTTTGGCGGCGTCGTAGCTCGCCTGGGCGGAGTTCACGTCCGCATCTGCCGCTGTCTTTGCCTTCTGAGCTGCCGAAAGTTTGCCCTGTGCATCCTGCTGCTTGCCCGCGGCAGCATCAACAACCATCTGGGCATCCGAGAGCCTGACCTGCGCGTCAGCGGCCTGCTGCTTCGCCTGCTCCAGCTCGCTCGCGGCCTGCTCGGCAGCAGCCTGAGCCGCGGCAACAGCCTCAGGGGTTGCGTCGGACGCAGCAGCCTGCGCAGCCTCGAGCGCAGCCCGGGCATTGTCAGCCGCCTTCTGGGCAGCAGTCAGGGCATCACCCTTGTCCGCCAGGTCCTTCTCGGCGGCATCGAGCGCAGCCTGGGCGTTCTCGAGCGCCTTCACGTCCGCATCGGCCTTGTCCTGAGCGGCACCCATCTGCTGCTCCAACTCGGTCGAGGCGGCAGAAGCCGCGGCGTCACTTGCACCACGGGCCGTATCATAGGCGCTCTGAGCCTGCTGCTGGCTGGCGGCGGTGGCATCGTAAGGAGCAGCGGCCGCACTCAGATTGGCCTTTGCGGCAGCAGCCTTGGCACGCGCTGCATCGACCGCGGCCTGCAGGTTGGCAACCTTCTGCGCTGCCGACACCGTGCCCGCGCCGGCACCAGCCGCGGCGGCGCCCGTCAACGGAGACAGCACGGCGGCCGGCTTGCCCGTAGCTTCGGCACCGTTCGCACCCTGCGCCACCGCAGCCATCGGCGACAGCAGCGAGCCGCCCGTCATGGCGATCGTCGCCGCGGCAACCGTCGCCACGCGCCCGGCGGCCTTAACCTTGCTCGAAGTGCCACCGTTGATGTTCTTGTTCACGTTCTTGCTCATTGCCAATTCCTTCCCACGATGAGCTGTTGTTTGACACACATAGTCGATCCAACGTGCCCCGCTAAAAAGAGGTGATAACGGGGTAATTAAATTGGAGGTTCTAGATCACGACTCAGCTGTACTAGCGGATGCCGAGTTCATACTCCCACTCGTGCTCAATCTCGTTCAGATACTCGCGATCTTCGGCGCTAGGCTCCAAATCACTCTGATCGTACAAGCAGTTCTTGGTTTTAGAACTGCCGTAATAATCATACATAGCCTGAAGATTGATCTGCTCGCTATTGTCGTTGTAAAGGGGTGAAATACAGGTAGTCATTGCTCAAGTCCCTCCAAGATAAACTCTAATGCGTATGCTCGGTCTCTTTTCGAGACCCCATCTGATGTGCTATGACTGCAGTATATGCACTCCTACTATAGGATGCAAGAACAATTTTTAATTTCTAGTACATATAACTCGACTACACTTTTACGAGCATTCATCGCCATCCCCCACCGCGCCCTCACGCGCAGCGCACTCGTTGAGATACTTAACCGGAATCGGCCACACGGACGGAGCCTTATAGCGCGAAAGGCCTATGTTGACCAGCTGAACCAACAGCTCGGACAAATCATCACCGTCGAGCACCTCGATCGAACGCACGTGAATCGCAGTTGCCATATCCTCCTGGGTGCCGTTGTTGACGCCCACAAAATAGCACGTCTCGCCCGCGCGCTCGAACGTTCCAATGCCGTAATAAGGCGAGTTGTAGCTCTCGAAATACGCTTTCTTGCGACCTGCTTCACCCGTAAGCTGATGTTCGCCCACCAGGGTCATAAAGTTGTTGGAAAACGTCGTCAGGTCCGTATCCCGCACACGCGCAAGCATAGACCGCCCACCCGACCGCACGTCAAAGACATAGGCACCCTTATCGAGCCTGCCATCCTCGGTCAGCAGATCGAGCTCCATCTCGTCCTCGGGACCGTCTTCTGCCGAATGTGAGGCATAGCGCATGCCCCCGTCCGTGCCAATCGCCAACGTCGCGATACGCGAGTCAAGCTCAATCTTGTCCTTCTTTTTATGTGGCACATCGACCAAGCCGCACACCGTCACCGACTCAATGCCCAAAGCGCCAAGGTCAAACGCCGTCACTCGCCCATCAACGACATCCTGTTTTACCAGCAGCTCTTTGAGCATGGCACCCAGAATCGCCTCTTGTGCGATGCGGTCCTTTTGCTTTGGCGCAGCCTTAAACAACGGCTCGCATACATCCGGCGTCACGTGCTGTTCCACCACGCCGGCATGCAAGGCATAGCCATCGTCCTCGGCAACTTCATTGGGCACAACGACAATGTTCAGCGCCTGCGAATCCACAGCCCTTCCGCCATACGACGCATAAACGCCCCACGTGGAATCGTTGAGTCGATCGACCAATTGGCGTGCCACTCCAGTAAGCCCATCGCGCGCAACCGACACCACGATGCGCTGCCCCACCATACGCTCTGCCACCACGCGAGCATACTCATCGCCCTTGAGCACCTTATAGAAACTCTTGCGCGAGTATTCCGCAAGCGTCACCCGGACAAAGTCGCTGTACCGACGCTCAAGAATCTGCAGCTCTCGGAACAAAATGCCCTTCTTGGTGTAGGCGACCTTGTCCGCCTGGGCCGAAAACGTAAGATCGCGGCGCTTAGACGGCTTGTCACCCTTGGCACGGCGCAGGATGTACTCATCTTTTTGTTCATGAGCAAGCACCATCGTCGCCACGGGCGATAGCCTGTAGCCCACTTGGCTCTTAATCTTCTCGAGTTCTTTCTCGTCACCTTGCGCCCTGCCAATAAGCACACGGCGCTTGGTGAACGTCCGAATCTTAAGATCGAAAGTGCAATCCTCATCGATAACAATCTCGACCGTTTCAATCTTGGCAGGCCCCCTGCCGTCACTTTCGCCGGCATCGCGGCGGGCGCCCTTGGCGCTAATGACATACAGGTGCCCGGTGTCATTGGGGACCTCGTCCTCAATCCCCTCAAACTGAGAACAAGAGTTGAACAGCAAACGGAGCGCGACGTAATCGTCCAACTCGCTCCAATGAGTTTTAATCGGAACCACCTGTTCCCGATAAAGCGCGGCGTTGAGATCGCCCGTCTGCATGCCCGCCTTGACCATCAAAAAGACGCGGTTGTCCGCAAGCTGCGTGAGTGCCACGACCTTGCCCGTCTGGCACACATCGGCCATAAAGCTCGCCACGGCATGCTTACCCGCATCGCCCACGTTGCACCAAAAGACCGAGTAGCGCTCCTCGGCAGCAGCGGCATCGAGCTGCAGCACAAACTCAGATACGGCGATGTCCCCCAAACCACACGACTGGCTATGCTTCGATTGCACGACGAATCGCCTCCATCATCTCCAGATTGATTGCGCCATCGGCGGCCATGTAAGGAACGGAGAACACAGCCCCCTCGGCATCGAGCGCCTTGGGCACGCACTCAAGCGCTGCCTCGTCAGCCAAAACGTTGACGATTAGCAGGCGCTTAGCCCCAACCTTTTGAGCCTTGGCCCTAAAGCGCTCGGCATCCGACGCCTCTCGGCCGTCGCGAGCATAAGCAATATAGGCACCGATGCGATAGTGCTTAAAGTCGATCCACACCCCGGTCTTGTTACCGGCGGCATCGAGTACCTCAAAGTCGCCACCCGTCTCGGCATGGGTAGCATCGCCACGCGTGAGCGAATAACGGCCGTCGTAATATGCCTCAAAGATTGCCCTTCCGGCAGATTCTCCCAGCTCACCAAGGTAGACCGCCTGGAACATATAGGGCGTCATGTGTGCCGTTGCCGCCGGCTGCAGCGTCGAAGGCACCCCGTCGCGAGACCAGCGCTCGCGCACCTCACGAATCGACAGCAGCTCGGGCACACGCGCCGCAGCCTGACTCACCCGACGAACCTTTGCGCCCTTATAGCCCGCACCGCAGCGGCAATAGTCCTCCAGACGAGCGGCAATTTGCTCGACAGGCTCACCATCGTAGTTGGGGAATTCAAAACGTGGCACCTTGCATGCCCCGCCTTCTGCATAGGCATAGCCATTTGCGGCATGAGGAATACGCAGCGCAGTACTCCGGCGCTCTGGGAATTGCGCAAGATCTTCCCATGGCAGGCAAAAATGATGCAGATAAAAGTCGCGCTCGCTATCGAAGGCGGCAAGATCTTCGTCCCCGGCATTTAGCGAGGTAACTTTCCACGCCAGCTTCTCGTGCTTTTGCTTGGCAAGGTTGTTCCTAAAGGCGGCAAGGTTCTGCTGCTTAACGGCAGCGTGTTCCTTGTTGTCCGTCATATGGTTGTTGGCAGCGGCACAGGCACCAGCCACCTGCTCAAGCTCGTAGCCCATCGGCAAATCATGCAAGAACGAGAAGTTGCAATCGTTCGCAATCTCGCGGTCGAGCATCACCTGCACGCAAGGCATCTTTACACTCGTGCGCATCAGGCGACCCACAGCCTGCGCCACAATGCGAGCGCCTTCGACCTGATAAGAGAGGGTGTCGCGCACCGGCAGGCTCTTATTAGCGCCAGACAGCAACATCCGTACGTTCCGGCGCTTTTGAGTAAACGGAACCTCGCCGCGCGCTACCAGCTCCTCCTGCTCCACCACGCCAAGTAGCGCCTGCTGGACAAACTTATCTGAGTTGATCTCCACTCCCCAGGTCAAACGACTTGTGGGCGACTCGATATATAAGAAATCAAGATCCATCTTGGGGCGACGGTCGGCATTTTCAAAGCCACAATCGACCTGACGAACCATGTCGCATAGATTCTCCGGCACCTTGTATTTGAGATTCTTGGAAAAGCCACCGGCCGAAAGATTGATGAACATCAGGGTCGGCTGGCCCAGCTCGAGACGCTTTTGAGCGCCACGCCAACCTGCACCCCATTCCGCAGCGTTAAAGCACGGCACCATGTCCTTGGCGGCCTCAAGCGATTTCTCGTACGACATCTCGGGACACTTGACGTTTCTAATCACCAGCTCCGCGACAATCTCGCGCGCAAGATCCAGCGCCAGACTATTGAATTCGCCATGGTTTCCCATGTGGCGCGTGGTAAAAACGGCTCCCGCCTGTTGCTCGCTACGCGCCACACCACGGGCCCAAGTACTCACGGCAACAAGCGTCTTGCTCAGGCGTTTCAACTCAAACTCGATGCTCTTGGCGTCGCTTATGCCCACCCTGTCGGCAATCTTTAAGCGCAGGCGCACCGCAAGGCCCTCACTCACGCCAATCCCGTCAAAGAACCGCATCGCGCGCTCGTACACCTCGTCGGGCGGCACAATGACGCCGCCAAAAGCGCCACCCGCCAGCGCGGCCATTCCGGCAATCTCCTTGGACTCATCCACCCAGGCAACATCGACGTCGTACACCTTCGCAGCCTGCTTGTTAAACAGCTTGGTCTGTCGCACGATCTCCTGGTTGAGCTCGTCGATCCAAGCGTCCTTGCGAACCACGCCATGGACCTCGTCAAGGTAATCGAGGTTGAAGTTTTTGACGGTCGGCGCACTCCATGTTGCGCTCATGCACACGCAAGGCGCTTTGGCGGCAATGGAGGCAAGGTAGGCCTCGGGCATGCGCTCAATGCCATGGCTGGTTAGATACGTGGTAAACATATGCTCGATGGTGGTTTCCATCACTAGATAATCGACACCACGCGCATACATCGAGTCGTCGGCGGCATCGATCTCGTCGTTCTTGCGGTCCTTAAAGAACAGCGCTAGCATCAACGAATCCCAAAAATACCTCTCGCTGGTCTGGTTGTTCCTAACGCCCAGGGCATCGATGATGTTCTTGCGCGAAAGGTCGTCCTTGTACGAAAGACCTCCGTAGTACAGGCTGTCCATAAGGGTGGCGCAGCGGGCAAGATGACCCACCACCATCCTAACGACGCCACGCGCACGACGAACCGCCTTGTTAACGGTTTGCTGCCCATCCGTCCCATGAGCCGTAATCATATTGTGGGTACCGCCCTCATTGGACTTGTAACGCAACGGGTTTACCGAGTTGTCGCCCACCGAGATATCGTCGCCGCCAAAAAGATGTCGACCGGAAAGTTGCTCTTCTTTCGCCTCATCAGACAGCGCAAAAGGCGGGCGCAGTTTCATTTCCTTAATACAAGAGGCAAGTGCCTTTTGAATTTTCTTGGCATCCTTGGCGATTTCTTCGGCAGCCCCCTCTACGCTCGCTCGCGAAACCCTGTTCCTCTCGGCGTTTGACCCCCTGTGATCGCCCGACGTGGAAGCATGCGTGTAGACCGCCATCCATTGATCGCGATTTCCCAACAGCAGAGGGTCAACCACGCCACCGTTAAAATGACGGTCGAGGATGCGCAACACTTCGTCCGGCTGAAACGTCACGGGATCGTCTGTCAGCGTCGACAGTATGTCGGCCTTCATGTGGTCGATTTCGTCAAAGATAAACAGGGCCTTCTCGGCAGCCATTGCGTTAAAGAGCACAACGCCTGCACCGGTCACCGTATCGATCCTATTGATGAGCTTTTGCGGTGTCAGAGCAATCACATGCGTCATGCTCTCGTCATTGAGCAGGGCAGACGGCCAAATCCGAGGGATCACCTCCATACCGCGCGTGACGTTTTTAAGCTCGTGGCTCACAGCCCAACGCAAGCTCGCATCCGCCGACGATAGCTTGTCGCGAAGGGCGGGGGTCAAACGGTCTACGACACCTCCCAGGCGATTTCGAGTGTCAAGGATGCCCAAAAGGTCATCGGCGATCTCCATCGCGTTGCGCCATGCTCGCTTAATGATGCGATGAGAGTTTTCGTCGTCTGCCTCGATGGGACACGGGATGTCGCGCGCGCCCACAGCGCCCTTGCCGTGCGTAGTCTCAATCCAACGCAGGATGTTTTCGCCCGCGCGCGGAAGATCGAACACCATGCGCTGCACGGCATCGCCATCCATGCCCTGGTCAACCAGCAATTTGCGAACGCCTGCAACGTAGTTGTCGCGGTTGTCCTTACCCGGCACCACAAACACCAGGTAACGACGGCCCGGGCACTTGTTAAAACAGCCCGAACCGTCCCAGCCACCGGCGATGAGGTCGGCCGTGACCTGCTCGGCCGTATAGTTTTTACCCGAACCCGTCGTGGCGCCCAAAAAGTACAGGCCATTGTTGTCCTGACCCTCGGGGACAAACAGCGCACGTTCAAAAAACTCCCGCATCGCCTTTTGACGTGCAAGATAAGGAGCGAGCTCCTTGTCGTCCGCAGACGACGAAATCGATTGACAGTTGAGATCCCACGTAGCCATGGTCAAACCTCCGATTTAGTTGTTGCATGTGTTGAATACCATCCCGTGCGGACAAAAACTCACGCAGGGCGGTTGGGAGGCGGCATGAGTGCCTCTTAAGGCAAAAAGGAAAAAAGTAGTAGGCAGCTACCCACGCGAAGCAAAGTGGTGCGCCTACGAGAACCCCCTCAAACAAGCAGACCATTACGCCGCTAGCAAGGGAACGATGTAGCGTCTGAGATTGGCGGGGCCGTCCGCACTTTTGCGTGACGGCTCGCCATTCAGACGTGCTGCCCAGCGCAGCGGCTAAAGGCCGTCATCAGCCTTCGGGTCGGCTTTAGTCGCATCTTCGTTCTCAATCAGATCCCTAACCGTTATATATGCGTTGTACGTAGTGTCCTCGATCTTTTCCAAAACATCGGGGTCATGAGTAGTCCAAGCTTCTTCGAGAATACGTGCCAGCCCCCAAGCAGCGCTGAGCAGAACTTTAACGTGCTTCAGATCCAAGTGATCGAGCGTATAGGAGCAGTACTCGTGCTCCAACAAATAGGTATCAATGGCACTGATTACCTCGACCACATACGGCTCAAGATCGGGATGGGGATAAAAGGCACACAGGGCCGTGAACGGGTCGGTCGGCTCAATCCAATACAACGCCGACGCGCTTTCATGCTCCTCGAGCGGATAGCGTTCAACCGCCTTCTCCCAGCTTTCATACCAAGGATCATCAAGACCGTTCGTTGTTGATCTACAAATATCAATCGCTGCGGAGACAGTCGCGCACGAACAGCTATATGTGGCAGTTTTCTTAAACTCATCATCGAGCTTATCGCCGCCAAAAAGAGTCGCCTCCATAATCAAGAACGGGCCATCGGCGTCCTTGATGCTGATGGGGTAGTTATCACACTCGGCGTACGGATGCATGTTTGCTCCAATCAATTGATTGATTACCTAGGCTAAAGCGGCATGCGGACAAATTAACAAGCGATATCGAGACCACGCTCACGCGGGGAGCTGTCGTTCCCATCCCATCCGGGCTCGGTATACTCATCCAACCCCACATCAGAAGCCGATGACCATCTAAACTCAAAGCCGAGCTGGTCCAGCTCCTCAACCCGCTCACGAATTACTTCGTAAGCATCCAGCGCATCGTAGAACTCTTCCAATGACATGCAGCCGTGCCCACGCTGCTTGCGCATCTGGCGCAAACGACCCATGGCAACAACGACGATCTCGCGAAGAGCATTCGCCTCGCGCTCGCAGACATCGCTATTTACCTCGTTGAACTTGATGCAATCGGACATAACGGCCTCCCTGGTTTTAAGCCTTTTCGCTTGATTCCATTGAACAGCCACAAACAGCCGCGTAATATAACTTTTATCACATTTTAAATTTTGGCTGTTTGGAGCATCGATGATTGGAACCAAAAATGAGCCATTTAGCTGGGGTTTTGAAGCCGGCTTTCTTCGCTCTCCTGTCAACCCCCGTATGCTTCTTCTTAACAGGACGCCAGAGATTGATTGCTCTGGAGATGGAATTGAATCCAGCAGCACAAGAGCATGGGGTCTCGTCTCCATAGCCAATGACCTATTACGCGTTGACCTAAGCTCCCTTTTTAAAGAAATCGGGGGCGGCTTTTATAAGCAAGCAGAACAGCCCTTTTATATCGATTTACAGAGAGCCATTCACCAACTCCCCGCCTCTTCTAGCCACGCGTCAAACGATTCGACGGACCAGGCAGCCGAACCGGATCATGACGATAGACTAGATCCAGACGATCCTGACCAAGAGTCCATGCAAGCAGGATTGAGCGATGCCGAAATTGAATTACTCCTTCAAAAGCAAAAAGAACTCGATCTCGATTTCTTTAATCCGCTTTTCGATAAAGCCATTACGCGTCATACGCGTGGAGAGATTTCCGGCGAAGCCAGATATCTTCTAAAAAACGTCTGTAGGCAGTGCGTCATGAACATCACGGCAATCCCCGACTATCGCTATTTCGCCTGTTGGATGTACAACAACGCCATTGAGTGCGACGAGATCAACCACCTGTACCGTGCGGTCATCACCACATCGAGCCAGCTCAACAGTCAAGAAATGGCAAGGCTCTTCAGCTCTTATCTTAAGCTCAAGTCAAACAACATGAAGATAATAACCGCATACGGCTCGATTGATTTAACGGCAGCGGTGCCGTACAACCACGACAATCCAAGAGATAACTATCCGAAGGTCAAGTCTCAAATAGAGACCGCTTGCGTTTGCACCAATATTGAACTCTTTCGAGCGCTTCTCATTGTTTTCTACCAGGGATGCTTGGAGCTTGTCCCATTGCTTAAAAACACCAGAGCGCCTGAGTTGCTCTCGCAGAAAGAGGAGCTATTCCCGGCAGCCATCTGGGCAAGCGACCCGCGCCGTTTTCAAATATTCGATAAGCAGCTCCCAGGCATCATCGTCTTTGGCGACAGTTTTCTGCGCATAGCCAAAAAGCGCCTACCGGGAAACGAAACGGTCCAGAGGCTCGAAAAACATCTGGATGATATTAAACAGATGAATAACGCTCCTTTTATGCAGTTATTTCGTACCAACTACGTCAAGGCGATGCGCGACAACGATATCTATGCAAAGAAAGACTTCCACAAGCATGCCGAGCTCAACAACCAAGAAGAACTCGATGAACTTGTGAATCGCCAAGCGATTATTGCAAAGGCCGGCGAGTTGTATTTCACCGAGGAAGAATGTTCCTTCGCCAGTCTATACGCCCGCATCCTTCACGAACTATTGCTGTGCGGCATTATGCCGATAACATGCCAAACCTGCGGCTCGCTCTTTTTCCCGACCGGCCCCAACAGCAAGTACTGTGACCGATTTAACGAGGACACCGAGCTCTATTGCAACCCGCGCTTTAACGCCAAGAAGCATCTTGGTCGTAAATCGCCCCGCGACGTCTCGCTCAATATACAGAGAAAGGCCGAAACGGCATATGAAAAGGGCCTAACGGATTGTGCCCACTATTTTGAGCGCCTCGGCAGCTTTGTCCTCGATGGTCTTGGCCCGGCATACCAAGCAAACGACCTCATTTCCGATGAGCTCTATAGGACATGGCTGTCTATCGTCAACCAGCCCAATTGTAGGGCGAAAATCAAGCGTCCGGATAGGACTGGGTACCCGTACTCCGTGCTGTGGTACGGAGGCGTCTTGGATGGCAATCGGTATGCGCAAATCGAGTTTCCAGCAGCCGAGTACCCAGCGCTTTTTGAGCGCTTGAGCAAGCTCGCCGAAAGCCCACAATCAAAGTGCACGCTGGATTATTTGGAGCCCGGCGAGCACCCATGCAGCTCATGGCATATCAAGTTGTACGAGTTGCTGGATGCCATCGCGCAGATAAATAGAGCCGATCGGATGGCAAAGCCCGTTCCATTGCTTGGAATTGATGGGCCCGAATGTGTCTGGACTGACCTGACCGTCCAAGACACATGGAACACGCCCGACGCATGCGTCTACAGCACCGGCACAGTCGATGACCTTAGCTTTACCGTGTATACAAAGGGATACGACCTGGAAAAGCAGGACTGAGTCGCGGATGCCGGTCGCCCCAATTTGCAAGTTTTTCTCACGCCGTGACAAGAACTTGCATAGCCACCCTGGGGCCACTTGCCAGCCGCTCTGGACGCAGCGCCGCCCGGGGCTTGACCGCCATTGAAAAGATTGACATCGGCGGCTCGAGTGAAAGAGCCTCTGGTTCCCCATAAGACGAAAGGGGCGACATCCGCGGTCTTTCCCTGCCCGTTGCCAGCCCATTTGGCAACATGTGCATAGCCCGCGTTCGTTACCTAGTCTAGTTGAGTATCGAAAAAGCCAAACCCCTTTAGCCTCAGTTGCCAGTTAACGCCTTGGCTTTCCCGCTAGCAAGCACCCTCAACCGCAAGTAGTCGACAAGTGTCCAGCACCTCTCCACGAAGGTACGCCTCGAACACAACCCCCGCCGGCAGCATCAACATGTTGATGAAATTGCTGAGCGGCTTTTCTTCCTCCGCAATCACGCCCGGAAACGACACCCTCGCCATCAGCTCGGGCCTGTCAACGGTCCCCGGTACCAGAAACACATTCACCACCCGATCGAACCCGCAAGTCTCGATAAACCCCCGGTACGCACTCTGGTATAGGAACTGCTTGGTCACCGACTCCAGCCCCGGCTGGTGCTCCATCTTGCCACTTACGCTCGGCACGTAGTACTTCGCATCGCAGATGCAGAACAGCCGCTCGCCATCGGGTCCATTCGCAATAGCAATGGCATCAGGGATGAGCGTGTCGGCGCCTTCGGGCTCAGCAAACCTATCGCCGCGCCAGCGCTCCCACAGAGGCCGTGGAATTATCTCGATCAACTTTTTCTGTCTATCAGCTGCCCATTTACCCTCAAGTGCAAGCCCGAGCTCGCCCAGCCGTCTACCAAGTGCATCGCCGAGGGCCGTTTTACAAGCCTCTTCCCACAGGTGGTAAAAGCTCGTTGTCCCCAGCGTCTGAACCTCATCGCTGCGCACTTCGCTCTCGCGCGCCAGCAGGTAGCGCTCAAGCAAATCGAGCGTTAAGAGCTTCCAGTCCGAGAACTGGACCGCGCGCTCGCGCTCCAGACGCCACCCTAGCATCTCGACATCGCCAAAAGCCTCGATGTCCTCGTCCGAAAGACACACCTCATCAAGTGAAAGCAGTTTGTCGATGCCCGCTTCCCCGAGCTCAAGCGAGCACTCAGTCAGCACGGCGCGATGCAACCGCGTGATGAAGTCGGAGTCATCGCGATGCGTCTTGCGCGTCTCGTACTCCATGTATATCGGTCGGCCGTTCGAGAGAACGGGCAAGTGCCCATTAATTGTACGGTTCCAGTCAATGCTCCCGTTACCGTTGAGCTCGCGGCCTTCCGTGTAATTCGAGTACTCACCGTAATCGCCGTACAGTTCCAATAGCGCCAACATCACGGACAGCTTGTCGCTAGCGCTCTCACCGCCGTCTTCCAAACTCGTCAGTACCGCAAAGCCCGCATCACGCTTGAGAACTCGCATTATCAACCTGAGTTCGTCGTTGACAGGCACCCGATCGTGGAAGTACTTGGGGTAAGCAACGATCATCGCGCCCTCGGTCATCACCAGCCCCACGAAGCAAAACTGGTAGACTTCACAGGGAGTAGCGCCCTCCTCATCGGCTTCCTCGGGATCGGTTTTCCCTCCCGTCCGATACCGCACAATACCGCGCGTCATCATGTCGCCAACGAGGGTTTTTGCCCTCTCGACCGTACACCCCAGCTCATCGGCGAGCCAAGCGAGAGAAAAGGGTTTCAGCTCGCGGACCATCACCGGTTTCATGGTCTATTCCTCAGCCTCTTCTTCCGATTCGGCAGCAACATCCTTCGGCATCTTGTCAACGGCAACATCGGCGAGCTCGATGCCCTTGAAAATGGCGACTCCATCGTTCGTAAACTGTTCACACAGCTCGAAATAGGTCGCCGCTTCATCGCTGAAGAGCCGCCCGCGCTTCAACTTCCCGATGTCCTCGTATAGATAAAGAAGAACCTTGTCTTTGAACACATCGCCGAATCGATCGTTGAGGTCATTGGGCGAGATAAAGAAGGGGCCCAAGAACTTGTCCTCATTGATCCTGAGGGTCTTCATAAGCCCGTTGATCCTGCGGCGCAGCTTATCCCAAACGATTAGAGTGTTTATGCCGTTTATCGAAATCGGCACCTCTAACTCGGATATCTTCCTCCCATCTTCGAGAGGCTTATCGGCCCCAGCATCGATGCCGATGTACTTGAAACTCCAACGCCGCTTAAATGCGGTATCCATCGGAAACACCCCTTGGTCGGCGCTGTTCATTGTCGCCCAGATGTACATGTTGGGCGGCAGGGAGAGGTCCTCGCAGGCCATCTCGCTAAAATCATCGAAGTCTATATCGGGGTCGTAATACCTTTCGATGTCGTCTCGAACATCGGTATCGTCCTTTAGTGCATCGAGATACCCGCCGATGCAGTCAGCCATCTCCTTCGAAGCGGCGACCGAGTACACACTGTTACCGCTCTTGTCACGATCAAGCAGTTGAAACACGTCGCCGAAGACAGCGGCGGGATTCGCGCGGTTGATTTCTTCAATCAACAGGACAAAGTTGTCGTAGGGGTGCGCTATGGCATCGAGGTAGGTCTTCAGGAATGGACCCTCAACGAACTCGTAGGATATCTCCTTGCTGCCAGGCTCACTATAGGGTTTAAAACAACCCACGAACTGCGAGTACGTGTAGTCGGGATAGAACGTCACTCGCCGAATGTTTTTCTTGGCAAAGCTACCCTTGGCGAGCTTGTTCAGTTGGTAGGACTTTCCTGTACCAGGAGCACCAAAGTAAATTAAATTGCGAGACAAGCCCGCCACTTTTTTGAGTGCTTCCGGACTATTTCTTGCTGGATTCATCCTGCCTGGTTCGGAATGAGTCCCGTTCGGTTCGCCCACTCCGAAGCGTTCCTCAATTGTTGTCCAATCAATGCATGGCTTCACATTTGAAAAAGCATCATCGTCAAGGCCAATATCATCTGGGGACGGCGCGCCATCTTTCCAGAGAGCGTCTATCAAATCGGCGGTATAGCTTTGGCCAAGAGCGTCCTTAAGGGCCTCCGCAAAAGAAGACTCATCTTTGAAGGCGGAGTTACGTTCAACCCACACGGCAAACGCCGTCTTCATTTCCTTTGATTTAAGATAGGAACCCAAGTGCTCATAGCAAATTGAATCGACTAGGAGCTCCTTCCTGGAAATTTCGAAAAGGTAATTTTTCCCACTGGGGTAACGCTCGGGGTCTTCGCGAGATGCGCGCTCAGAACGTGGAACAGCTCCTGCGCTAATAAAATTTGAATGAATTCGGTCAGAATCTTTGTCCTTTTTCGGCCTTTTGCCGGTAAAGTCGGCAATGTGGTCAGGGACTTCCCCGTCTTCAAGGCCGCCAACTTTGTGGGCGAAAGAAACGAATGTATCCTCATCGGAACCGGTATCGCAGTCTCTGCCGTACTTGCAAACAAAGTTGTCAAAGGCGAACATATATTGCAGTGCGCTAAAACCCGTCCCAGTTTTAAGCTCCTTATTTAGCACGGAAAACGCTGCCATAATTGTATCGATTGAGAAGTATTTACTCATCGTCAGCCTCCAGGAGCTTGTTCGTCAAAGCTTTGGCAATGACCCAGCCAAGCACTGGCGGCACAGCATTGCCGATAACCTTATAACGTGACTGCAAGGGAATCTTGCTGAAGTCATAGGAATCCGGGAAGGACTGGATTCGCGCAATCTCGCCAACTGTATAGCGGCGGTTCTCAACTGGATGCGTGATGCCGCAATTCTCCGGCTGTGCAGAGGCGGTAATCGTACCGTTAATCTCGCCAAAAGCGAACCTGCGGAAAAATTTGGGGGCATGGTAGCGCTTCGGATCGTCGGCAATCTTCTTAAACCTGGGCTTAAGGAGTTCGTAGGGAATATCCTTCCACGAGCGGCCCTCAAAGACCACCTCGGGGAGATCACCGATAGTCATGTCTTCAGTAAAATACTTAAAAGCTGTATCGCCATGAGCACAGGGGCCGATTTGTTCAACCATGGCCTGAGTGGCATCGGTGTACGGCCAGAACTCCCCGTTTTCGTGTTCAACCGAGGGATTTTGAAGGATGGACCCCAGAAGCAGTTTTTCGGGCCGCCCCGCAGAAACGGAAGGCAACTGCTCCGAGTTGACAACACAATCCATCTCATCGAAATCAAACGTTTTGTTCAGAGAACTGTCTATGCCGATGATCAAGAGTCGGAACCTGTTCTGGGGCACACCATAATTGCTCGCCTTCACAAGATGGTGGCAGACGTTGTAGCCAAGAGCCCTCATGCGATTCTCAATCTCAGTGATGACGGGAGTTCCATCATCCATCTTAGAGGACATGATTCCGCGCACATTCTCGAAGACAAATGCTCTGGGCTTTTTGCCCGCATCAATTTTTCCCTTTAGAATGCGCTCGCATTCCTCAAAAAGGGTCCCACGGTTGTATTTATCGTTTACTCCACCACGAAGCCCGGCATTGGAAAAGGGCTGGCAGGGGAAGCCAGCAAGAAGAATATCGTAGTCCGGTATTTCATCAAGCTCAACCTGGCGAATATCCTTCTCGATGCAATTAGCTGCAGCATCGTAATTCGGGATGTTTTCATTGAAGCAGGTCACAGCATCGCGATCGAAATCATTGGCGTAGACAACTTCGGTGGCCAAACGAGCAAAATGTTTACCTTGGAAATCGAATCCTCCGGCGAAGCCGAGGTCAAGACCACCGCATCCCGCAAAGAGAGAGGCGATACGATAAGGCTTTGTCTGACGAGTCTCCACGATGTCTATCTCATTTCGATCAGTAATAGCAACATTCTACAAACCCAAAACTTTACCATTCAAAAAGGCAGAGCTATTTAATTCGCCTTATTTCTAGAAATCCGCTTCCCATCTCCGCATGGCAGCCGCTGACATTGTTGCCAACCGTGGGCCACACCACCCGCACTCACGTTCCGTGCGTCTCAGTCAGAGCCGCTAGTCCCCAATCGCGTGTGTCGTTACGAGCGCAACAGCAGTAGCCAAGGCACCAATTATTATGTCCTTAACATGTAAGTCATCAAGGAAAACGAAGAGTCTTTAAGCCTAGCTTGCAGCACAGTCAACGGGCAGAACGGGAACGATGCTCTTAGGCTGCATTCGCCGAAACTCGTAGACCTAGGTAAGCTGAAGAAAAGCTGATAGGTTCGGCCTTGCCGACTAGCACCGCACCGCACTGCCGGCAATCGTTTATAGACGCGGAGGCGTCATACACCGCTACACTTTTATGCATATATGGAGAATACTTTGGACAGGGACGCTGCCCTCATCCGCAACGCGTATTGCCCCATGACTTAGGGCGGCATTACGCGTCCCTGCCGCGTCTTTCAATCTTATGCGGCTATGGTTGAAGCTGCTTTATATGCTCCAATGCACACAACAGTACGGTTCTATCGCGCTCAAAGCAAAACCGAGACCACGCGTATACTCCCAGGACAACTAGAAATGCGGCCAGAAGAGCCACCGCGATCCCGATCGGCAACGTAGACAAATATGCTCCGACTGCAAGAGAGAAAATCATGCCAATCAAGCTGAGCGCCCAGCTCGTATAATGCGTCTCGGCAACCGACCGTTCAACTATCTTGCATTTCTTTTCCAGGCTAATGTCCTCGCCAGCCTCACCAAGAGAAAAGTCTATTCCTGAAATTAAATCGAGTAATTCAGCCTCACTGTAGTCGCTCTTTTTAAATCTTCCAATAAAGTAGCCAGCAGGACCAAAACCATAGACCCGGTCCTTTTCGCGAAACAGTTCCTTATAGGTGATTCCCATTGTTAACTCCTTAAAGTACAAATTCCATTTACGCTACCGTTCTATCATTTCGTCCGGACAGATTTTTAGAGGCCTGTCGGCATCCGTTCGCGAGGACATCCCGTTCAGTAAACCCTCGTCCAATTACTCCCCGCGCTCCTCGTACCCCCGCCCGAGCGTCCTCCCAAGCTCCGCAGCACTGCGCTTCGTCTCCTCGGCAAACAAGTCATCGATTGCCCTGTCGATCCGCACGCAGGTCTCGAAGTGCTCGTCCTTCCAGGGCAAATCAAGCCCCAAACTCGTATCCCAATAGCCGCCGAGCTTTGCGTTAATAACTTCCTCGGGATACAGCACATCGTGACGAACACCTTCGATCGCCTCGTCCTCGTCCATATCGCAAGCCGCATCGTCCTCCTCGAGGCACTTGCGCAGCTCCTTTTGCTCGCGGATGCGATTCAGTACGCTGGCGCACACCACAGCCAAAAAGCGATAGCGCTCGCACAGGTCCCATTCGCCGCCGAGCCATACGCGATAGCCCAGAATGACGCTTGCAGACTCCTCGTTCAGCATGAACAATTCCCACGGATACACTTCGGCGCACGCGTCCTCTCCCAGCTTTTGCGCGCCACCGCGCGTAAAGGCACACGGCTCCACGTCGTAATAGCCAAAGCCGTGGCCCGCATTGCGACGATTGATGACATGCTTGGGCAACAGAACAATCTTGTCGTTGGGCTCGGGATCAATCTTCCGCAGCTTTTTGACCTTGCGGCGGGCGCGCTTTAGATTGCGCTCGCTATCGCCACGGCCACGGCCGTCCGGCTTGAGCCCGTATCGCAGAGCAACCTCGCGCGCCAGGATCTTTGTGTCCGCAGCGCACAGCAAGTCGCTCACGGTGGGCAGGTCTTCCCACTCAATACCGTCGACATCCCAAATCCTGCTCATGTTCAACCTCTTTCTGGCTGTGAATTTACGCACTTGTTCGCCCTGCTCAACGTACTTGTTAGGCATACGCCCCACTAGAGCGCCTTCTTACTGGGCGCAATCACCTCGTCAACCAGCCCCAACTCCAAGGCACGCTTGGCGTTGCACCAGCAGTCGCGCTCGGTGAGCTCGTGGAACTCTTGGGCGCTCAGGTTGCCGTGCTCGGCCAGCAGCTCGTCCAACTCAGCGCGCATGGCCGCCGTGTGCTGCGCCGCGATCTCGATATCGGTCTGCTGCGCCATACCCGTGCCGCCCATAAGCTGGTGGATGAGCACCTGCGTGTGGCGGTACACCTGGCGGTGGTCGCCGCAGGCCAGGATCACCGCGGCCATCGAGGCCACGACGCCCTCGCCCACCGTGATCACGGGGCAATCGAGCGACTGCATAGTGTCGATGAGCGCCAGCCCCGCCGTAACGCTGCCGCCCGGGCTGTTGATGATGAGGGTGATGGGCTCGGTCGCGCTTTGGTGCTCCAGCACCAACATGGACTTAATGAGGCCGTTGCAGGTCACATCGTTGACCTCGCCCTCCAACAGCAGCACGCGGCTGTTGAGCAGCTCGCTTGCCATATCGACGGCGGCAACGCGGCCGTCCTTGGACTTCTTGATGATGCTGGGCTCACGGTACATAACGGGCATGGTTAATTCCTTTCTAGATGGGGTCGTTAAGGGAAGCAGGCCGCACGGCACATGGCGAACAGAGGCCGTGCGGCCAAAATACAGGTCAGAATGCGCGAAGCTGCAGGGGCTAATCCCTCAGCCACTTGGCGGCATTGGGGTGGTCGTCGCAAAAGTACTTCTTGGCTCGGAAGGGACGCATGCCAGCCACCTTGACCAGGCAATCGGTGCGAGGCATAAGCCCAACCTCGCCCGGGGTCATTACGTAACCGCGCACATCTACGGCCGTACGCTCGGCACCCACGTAATTGGTGCCCAAAACCGACTCACCACACAGTTCGCTTATGTAGTTCTGCGTCGCGATGTTGCTGCCACCACCCATATAGATCAAGCTATCGCAGTTATCGAGGATGGTAAGCGCCGTGGATTTGCCGTACACGCCATCGAGCTGCCTCAACGATTGCGCGCACATCAAAAAGCTAATGCCGCGACTGCGCACGGTCGCAATGCTGCGCTCAAAATCGGGGATGCGTCCCACATTGGGAAACTCATCAAGCACAAACTGCACGCGACGCTGCAAATGTCCGCTGGGGCTGGCATCGGCACGGCGTTGGGCAAGGTTAAACAGCTGCTTAAGGGCAACGTTCGCAAGCCATGCATTGGCCGAGCCGTTGTCGCTCACCTTAAGATCGATCACGCGCTTGCCCTCGTCGATACGATCAAGACGCATCTCGTCATACTCAAAAACACGCATGAGCTGGGGCGTCTTAAGCCGCGAGATAGTCGCATTGAGCGTGATCAGAATGCTCTTAAGCGTCCTATCGGCTGCCCCACGAAAATCGCGATACTGCTCAACGCCGTACAGGTCCGTGTTCACCGCCCCATACTTATCGAGGAACTCCTTGGACTCCACTTCCTCCACAAGGTAGTCCAACGGGAATCGCCCCTCGCCATCTCCCGTGACCTTGATGAGCGCGGCCAGTTTAAAGACGTTGTTCATCTTAAGGTAGCGGCGTGGAGCATTGGGGTCCTCGCCCGGCGCAAGGGTGCCGGCAAGGCACTCCAGGAGATACAGGATTCCAACAATTGCTCGAAGCAGCAGGTCGTTCGCGTTATCCCAGAACGGATCATACCTACGGCTACGACCGTCAGGATCGACCCCCTCCATGATTGCCGCCACCGTGGTGGGGATATCCTCGACATCCATCACGTAACGCAGGGGGTCGTATCCGGCCGACTGCTCGGGATTAACAGTATCGAGAACAGTTACCTCGTAGCCGTCCTCTTCAAAGCCCTTCCCCGTACGGCGCAGCAGCTCACCCTTGGTGTCTGTGACCACATAGCAGCATTCGTGGTGATTGAGCAGGTTGGGCAAAATGAAACTCGCCGTTTTGCCGCTGCCGGTACCTCCAAAGGCAAAAACATTGTTGGACACGCTTGTCTCCCAATGCTTGTCGTCCTCGTAGAAAGCCACCGTGGCACCTTGCGCCAAGATCACATCGCGCTGCTCATTGCCGGACGACAGCGCCTGCATCTCCTCCTTGGTCGCCCACTTCTTGGTCTGATACTCCGTCTGCTGCGCGGCCTCGTAGCCGAACATCTTGATGACTGACACGACATGGCCCCTTTCTTGTCGGAAGATCTGGTTGGCTGCTAGGAAATACGGTCAACATCGGCGCCCTCATTGGGGCTCGTCATATGCGGAAATTTGACCGCGCCGTCGATCAGACGCTCGGTCTGCGACAAATAGCTCTCGCGTGCCGCGACCGAGACCGTTTCATCACGCAAATACGCAAGCAGCGCATTAATCATCAGCTTATCGAGCAGGTCATACTCTTTTGCCTGAGCGCGGTTGAGGGTATAGCGGTCCTGGAGTTCCCGCACCTTAGTTGCCAAATTGATTTCCATCTTTTCCTCCATGCAATAAAAAGCGTGTCGTTCGTCCGAAATTGCCTCAAACGGGCGTTTGACGCGTAGCTCAAAGTTGAAACGCGGGCTCGCATCGAACACGCGCCGCTGCACCTTGAGGTAGCGCTTATAAAACATGACGGCATCGTCTTCGTCCGCCGTAAAGCCACGCGATCCATCGCGGTGCAGCCGGTCGTATGGTTTTCTGCCGTCGATATAGCGCACGAAGATGGACGGGACATAGGCATGCTTCTTGGTGCTGTACTTCATCCCTGTCGTAACTTCCTCAAACAAGAGAACGCCAGCCGATTTGAAACCCGCAGAGCGCCCGTGTCCAAACATGCTCACCACAGTCGCCACGCTTTCCATGCGACTATCGCGCGGGGGGAAATACTGCGGCAGCAAAGCGAGCGTCGCAGCAGCCAAAAGATCGCGGGCCTCGTGCACATCGGCTCGATACTGCTCGGGCACCAGCCCAGGAATATCGGGCGAGCGCTTTTCCAGCACGTCAACGAGCGTCTTGGCTAGGCGTTCAACGTTCTTCTCGCCGCAGTACGGACACGGAAGTGGCCGTTCGGCCTTCCCGTTCATTTCGCACATGCTGCGGAGATCCTCGTCGATCTCGTCGAGAAATGCTTTGTAGATGTCGTCTTTGCTCTTCACGAATGACCTTCCTTTCTGTGGTTGATGCTAGCAGAGAGTTTGTTCTAGGCTTTAGAATGTTCTGGCGCTAGGACAATGATTGTCGACCTAGCCTGCAGTTTCATAAGTGGAATCGTCCTGCTTGATAATGCAATCTACCTAAAGACTGCAAGGCGTTCGAATCAAGCAGTTGATATTGAGTTGGATTTGGATTGCTTCGAGGATAACATAGTATATTGTTCTCGTCATTAGAAATTGTCAAATTTTTCTGCTAATATAAACCCACTAAGAAGAAAGGGCTCTATATATGCGTGAAACTACATCATCATTGCCACGCCTCACAGCCGCCGCCCTCTCGCGCGCGCTTAACCTGGAACAAGACAGCCGTCTGCTCACCGTACGTCTACCCGGCGCCGTGGATGCCGAAGATCTTGTCAAGTGCTTTACCTTAAACGGTAACGGCGTGCCCGATATTTGTGAGCTTGAGCCCGGTAAACAGAATGCAAGTGATGGCGAGCTCGCTCCAGTGTTTATCGATGCATCAAACTACTACCGCGCAAACAAGCGCGATGTCGAAAAAGACTGCGCCGCGCTCATCGATTATTTGGAACCTGGCTACCTGGATTTTTGCGACTGGGGTCCTTTTATTTGGTGTCTGTATGCTCTCGCCCTTTCGGGCCGCAGTCGAGCAGCCGTGGTGCTGCCCGCCGATTTACTTGATAAAGCTGAGCAAGCACGCACGATTTTGATACGCGAAGGGCTCATCGAGAGTGTAGTTTATTCGCCACTTTCCGAGCCCGCACCCTACACGACAAGCGCACTTCTCATATTGTCTTCGGGAAATCGCAACGTTGCATTTCGCAGCGTAATCGAATCTGGACCGCGTTTTCAGTTTGTAACTAAGACATCGTATTATTCAGATATCACCTTTGTTATCTCCCCCGACTGGGCCCGCATCAATTCAAATACGCCCAAATCGAAGCCGATCAAAACGTCCACTTTTACCACGCGCGAGCTGCTCCAACACCACGCCGCTCTCTCAAAAGGCAAAATCGGCCTCATCGCCATCACCCGAAACTACAGCGCCACACTCGGTGATTCTTTTACGCGAGTTGCGCCATTCATGCCCCGCGAGAGCACGACGTCAAACGACATTGACGCAGTTGAGGTACGCCGTATTTCGTCTCAAGATTTTCAAGACGGCAACCTTCTGCCTATAAATGCCGTAGAGGGTGCAAATGAGTCGGACTCTAAATACGTAAAGGTGGACCCTAGTGTCCTCGATCGCTACGAGCTCCGCGCGGGCGATATCGTCATGCCGCGCATGCTGGGTCGCTCTGGCGCATCCAACCTGCTCGTCGTCAGCGCCGATGACGCGAAACAGCACTTGGTTGCTTCGCATAACACCACCGTCATTCGCCCATCGTTCCAAACAATGACCGAAGAGGAACGCGTGGTGTTTTCGGAGATAATCGTTGGATACCTTACCGAAGGCCATGGGGCACAGCTGCTTCAAGCATTAACCGAAGCATCCAGGATGCGCGCTATTCGTCCTTCCGATCTGTTCGAGATTGAAGTTCCGGCGGCACTTGACCCGCACACGTGCGAGTACAGCGAATCCATCAATCGCTTTGCCGAGGTCGTAAAAGCAAAGAAACAAGCCGAGGCCGCTATCGCCCAAGCCCAGCGCAACCTCGAAGCCGCACAAAAGGCCGTCACCCAAGTGGTCGACCAAGCCTGCGAGTAAAACAGAAGCAGCAGAAACGCCCCAAGCCGGCGGCAGGACCAACTCCTGCCGCCGGCTTAGTTATCTGGGCTACTCCCATCTCACGGTTTGAGGATTCCATTTGCACGCATTCATCGAATGATCAAAGCATGGCGCATATAACCGATTGACGACCTCTTCCGCCCCAACGATGCCTCCCGCGAGATCGAGCACTCCCGCCTGCCTCGCCATCTTTACGTACTGCGCAGAGCCATTTTGCTTCCACCAAAGAGGCGCTACGAACTCTTTCGGCATTACTATCTTGCGAGCAGACGCTTCTTTCTCGACTCTCTCAGCAAGCGTTGCCCCATCGATGGAGCAAGTTTTCGCGTACACCAAGATGTCGACGATGTCCTTGATTCGCGAAGACGCTCGACCGTCATGCAGCTCCATCATTGCGAGCAATTTGTCTGCAAGGGCGCTCTCCACTCGACATACCCGATAGTCGCAAACCGGGAGCCCCTCGATATCCAAACGATCGACCGGTGCAAGAATTTCAGGCTCAAGTCCCCGCACCTCATCAACCACCAAATCAATTGAAATTGGTTGCAGCTTCTTGGCCCCCATAAAGGGAATAAACCACACCTTCGTACCACATCGATACTCATCCTCTGCCTTAATTTGCTCCGCGCGATCAAAGACAAACGAAACGAAATCGTCTAGGTCAATCGAAGCCGCCTGCACCAGATCGGCAATAGCTTCTTCGAGACTCTCCTCTTGAGCAACCAAGTCAATATCTCTCGTAACGCGTGCATCGAGCGTTCGCGCCAGGACACTTTGGCCGCCCTTGAGCACGAAGCGGTCGGCGCCTTGCGAAAAGACGCGACACAAAAGACGATGAAAGTAGAAACCCATGATTGCCCGATTAGTATCCATCTGTGACCGCCTTGCGGCATTCCTAACAGCCATCTCCAATGCGGCAGGCGTCTTGTACTTCACCATGTCCTCCGTTTCGCATTAGTCGTTCAGCACCATCAGCAGAGGCATCATTAGCTCACGTCGTTTGGCGGTTTTAGAGTTCTCTTCTACAAGATCCTTCAGCCGCTGTGTATCGAGCCCACGCCCAAGCGCGTCGTTATAGGCATCGATAATTAATGAGGGGTCCTCGCAATCGAGGCAAAGATCGACAAGCGTGCGCTCGGGTTTAGTTACCGGCAGGCCGTCGAGCCAAACGATGTCCCGCTCAGCGATCTCGCGCTTTACAAAGGTAAGGGATTCGTTTCTTGTATTGATACGCATGGGCGCGGTCATCCTGTAGGGGGACAGATAGAAATCGCCCATTTGCTGCAGGTTCGCCGCCGTCGTACCGCTCACGGCGATACCATCCCACTGGCGTTTTCTCTCCCACGCGCAAAGGGAGGGATTGGTGAGCTTCCAAAAAGCGTTGAGCTCGTCGGTGTCTCGGCGCTGTGTTCCAGACATCCGGTAAGCACCGTGGCATATCCGTTCAAGACGCCCTGCACGGCATGAGTGCGCCAGTGCATCTCGAGAGATGTCCATGCGAGCCGCCTGGGCTGTGGTGAACACGCCCTCACTCTCGGAAAGCTCGCTTATCGCCGTTATGTTGCTAAAGTACTTCATGTCGCAATTGTAGGATATTTTCAGACTTTTGCAACGTGATTTTGATTCGATATGATCGGCATGCCTTGTTTGTCCCTTTTCTGCCGCTGCCCTGCTGCTTAGCAACAGCTCTTCTCTATCGAGGTCTAATACTTTTCCGCGAAGTGAACGGCTGTTTTTGAACCCCTGGAGCATCTGCATTTTCCAGTAGCAAAATCGCAGGATTCTAACGCCAAAACCGCAGGAAACGACGCCTTTAAAGTGTCGATGCTTCAGGGGTCCGATTTCACTCGTTCACTTCTCGGAAAAGTATTAGACCTTGATTCTTGGCTGTTCCGAAGCCCCGTCATTTTCCTTCTCTGGAATCACGCTGGCGCCCACGTCCGCCTGTCACCGCGACCGCGAACGCACCTATAATGAGGCATGCTTCCCGATGAGAAAGGAATCCAGATATGAGCGATGTCAAACTTGCCGATTTGAACGATATCCAGGACTATTTCAACCGTTCCCACAGCACTTCTTTCTCAGGAACTTTTAGCACCGAGTCGATAGGTATCAAGGACTTTATTGGTTGGTGCAACAATCCTTGCAATAGCAAGCCGGAAGGTAACGATGATGATGCCGATGGCTTAGGAAAAACTGTGTGTATGCTGGAAAAGCTTGGTGATGACATAGTTGATAAGATCTACAGCATCCTTGAAGACACCTCAGTTTCCGTGGTCGGTGATATCGATGTAAACAATCTCACTTCTCGGGACAAAAAGGGTCTTCGTAATCAGCTGGCCGAGCAAGTGTGCAAGAAGTTCAACAACGACAAGGAGATCTACCCCGAGCTAAAGAATAGGCGGGGCAACATCTCACGGGATCTGCCAGTAAACGCCGCCTTCTATTTCGCGCTCAAGCTCAGACTCGAAGACTTCCCCGACGAACAGGGGTATTACCGCTATCAATTTGATGGCAGCGGCAGTACGATTGCGCAAGTCAGTCCGCTCAAGCCCTTTGTTGTCGATGAAAACGATAGGCTCGTTTTAGACCAGCAATGGCATGTACTCATCTCCCTGCTTGCGCTCTTTGATGTCGCCCACGTTTTAAGTAACGGTCAGCACAAATATCATTGCCTCTATCCGTACCTCAGCTCATACGATAAAGGGGACTTGAACAAGATGCAGCTGAAGCTGAAGAGTAGCCTGTCGTTAGAGGTTACACCAGAGATTGGCAAAGTTACCAACTACACCTCCGAGCCCATGATGACTTGGATAAAGGACGCGCTGGTCAAGCAGGAAGCCAAGTAAACGAGACTGACCACACGTCAGGCGCCCACAACCCTACTCCAGCCCTGGCCCGCTGTACTTCCCTGTCTCTGAGTCGTAGCTCAGCACGGCGACCTCGCCGTTCTTCATGACGTTCCCGTCGATGTAGTAATGGCTGGCTCCGTCATGCCAGATACCGCGGTAGCCCGCAATGCCCGAGACCGCCTCGGTGTTGATATGCCCGGCGATAACATCCAGATAGAACTTATGCCCCACGTAATCGGGCGGCATCATGGTAAACGACTCGTCAGGCGTGCCGAGCTTCCAATCCTCCCCGGCTTCCTCGTCAACGCCGGCGTGCACAAAGACCTGGCCGAAGGGGCTCTCGTAAAAGTAAGGGAGTTTGCGAACCCACGCGATGACGTCCGCGTGCTCGGCTTTTATACGCTCAACCGTAAAGCCGTAGGCCTCCTCGAACTCCCTGAGCCTCAAAAGGTGCTTAACGTGCTTGAATGCCTCGACATCTAGGAAGCTCTTGGCCGTTGCCAGATTGCTGTCGGCAAGTATCCATGCCTGCGTAAAATTAGAATCGTTTACCTCATCAATGTACTCGAGGAACATCTCCTCGTGGTTGCCGCGCAACGCCACGACGCGATCGCCGTACCGTTTTTGCAAGTCCATAACGAGTTCGAAGACCCCGAGCGAATCGGGGCCTCGGTCGCAGTAATCACCCAACAGGACCAGCTTGGAGTCCTCGGCCTCGAGGTCGATGGTGGAAAGCGACGCTTTAAAGGCGTCCAAGCATCCGTGAATGTCACTCATAGCGTAGATATGCACTTATGACTCCCTGTTTGCGTCGGGACCCCACTCGTTTGCGCCATGCGGCGCGGCGGCCCCTCTGACTTCGCGGACGCCAGGCAACCTTGTCCTGTCACGCCCCTCAACATGGTTAAAAGTATATCTCGCCGTGCGGACACAAATTTTATCCCTGGGCTCTAGCCGCCCGGCCTACACTTGCCTCAAAGGCTGCCTGTACCCGCCGCCACCCAAAAACTCATCCAACATTAATCTTGGCTCAAGAATCGCTTAATCTATAACCTGCACTATAGAGTTCGACCAAGGGCGGGGCGGCGCCGCGCAACGCAGGCCGCCGAACGTAACGCTCGCGCCCGGGCAATCGCCCGGCGTCGCGCCCATCGAACGAAAGGACAGGTCATGGATGACCTCGAAAAAGTTGAAACTATCCGCACCAAGTGCAACGTGAGCTATACCGATGCCAAGGCCGCGCTCGACGCCGCCGACGGCAACGTCCTGGACGCCATCATTTGGCTCGAGTCACAGGGCGAGACCCAGACCACGTCGGCGCACGCCGCCACCGAGTCCGAGCCGGTCGACGAGCCCTCGGCCGAGATGGTCGCCGCGCAGGCCGCCTACGAGAAGTCGAGCGAAAAGACCGACTTCTCCAAGAAGATGGACAGCGTGTGGGAGTACCTCAAAAAGCTCTTCCGCCTGAGCCTGGACACCAAGTTTATCGCCACGCGCCGCGACGCCATCATCCTCAACATCCCCATCCTGATCCCCATCGTCGCGCTGTTTGCCTGGGGCGCCACGATTTGGCTGATGCTGCTTGGCCTGTTCTTTGGCATGCGCTACCGCATCGACAGCGACGGCGATGTACCCGGCAGCATCAACAACCTGATGGATCACGCCGCCGACGCCGCGGACGGCATCAAGCAAAATCTGAACGACGACAAGTAATCGCAGACGGGGGCACATATGGCACGAATCCTGATCGTAGAGGACGAGGAGAAAATCGCCCGCTTTGTGACGCTCGAGCTGGAGCACGAGGGCTACCAGGTGGAGCACGCCGCCGACGGCCGCACCGCCGTGGACCTGGCGTTGGAGCGCGACTACGATCTGATTCTGCTCGATGTACTGCTGCCGCAGCTCAACGGCATGGAGGTGCTGCGATGCGTCCGCAAGCACAAGGATGTGCCGGTGATTATGGTCAC
>JAIHTM010000213.1 GCA_022713905.1 Collinsella sp. | reverse complement strand
CGACCTGGTGCTGCTCGACCTCACGCTTCCCGTCAAGGACGGCCAGCATATCTGCCACGAGGTTCGCCGCGAATCCGAGGTCCCCATCATCGTCCTCACGTCGCGCACGACCGAGATCGACGAGGTCATGGCCATGACGCTCGGCGCGGACGACTTTGTTCCCAAGCCCTACAGCTCCCGCATCCTGGCGGCGCGCATCAATGCCTTGCTGCGTCGCACCGCGGCGGCAGGCGAGCGTAGCACGCTCGTCCACAAGGGATTGGAGCTCGACCTCGCCCGCTCCATGGTCACCAATACGGCAACCGGCGACAGTACCGAGCTCACCAAAAACGAGCTGCGTATCCTTTCGCTGCTCTTGGGTCGCGCGGGCAAGATCGTCTCGCGTCCGGCCATCATGCAGGACCTGTGGGACTCCGACGCCTTCGTGGACGACAACACGCTTACCGTTAACATCAACCGCCTGCGCACCACGCTCGAAAAAATCGGCATCAAGGGGTATTTGACGACGCACCGCGGCCAAGGCTATTCGGTCTAGGGGCCGGTTATGTCGTTTGCCAAGTTCTTTAAAGACGCGCTGCTTCCCGTCGCCGTGTGGACCTGCGGCGTGCTGCTGAGCTGCTTTGTGCTGACGGTCGCCGGCGCACCCGTTTCTATCGTGGTCGTGGCGGTTGGCGTGTCCTTTATCTTCGGTATGCTCGGCATCGTGATCGAGTACGCGCGTCGTCGTCGTTTTCTGCGCCAGCTGGAGCGTGCAGCAGAGGAGCTCGAGAGTCCCGCATGGGTGCAGGAGATGGTGCAATGCCCGACCTATGCCGAGGGCGAGCTCGAGTACGAGGTCTTGCGCCGGGTGGGCAAAGCTGCCTGCGACGAGGTTGCCGAAGGCCGTCGTCAGACCGATGACTATCGCGACTATATCGAGAGCTGGGTCCACGAGGCCAAACTGCCCCTGGCGGCGGCCCATCTAATTTTGGAAAACTTGGACGGCAGCGAAGACGACCTGTCGCGCGTGGATGACCTGGGCCGTGAGTTGGCTCGCGTGGAGCGCTATATCGACCAGGCGCTGTACTACGCGCGCTCGGAAGTCGTGGAGCGCGACTACCTGATTCGCCGCTGGGATCTTAAGACCTTGGTGACGGGCGCGATTAAGGCCAACGTGCGCGAGCTCATCGCGGCGCACGTGGCGCCGGTGTGCGAGAACCTCGACTTTGAGGTCTTTACCGACGAGAAGTGGCTCGAGTTTATTCTGGGCCAGCTCATTCAGAACAGCATTAAATATGCGCGTGAGGATGGCGCAAAGATCGTGTTTTCGGGCGCGTTGCTGGACGAGGGCCTGTCAAGCGAGCGTATCGAGCTTACCGTCGCGGACAACGGCTGCGGCGTGTGTGCGGCAGACCTGCCGCGCGTGTTCGAGAAGGGCTTTACCGGCGACAACGGCCGCACCACCAAGCGCGCAACAGGCATCGGCCTCTACCTGGTGGCGCGTCTGTGCTCCAAGATGGGCATCGACGTCACCGCAGCGTCCGAGCCCAGCGAAGGCTTCGTCGTCACGTTTGCCTTCTCAACCAACAAGTTCCAATACTTTGAGTAGTTAGCCCGTATGGCGTAGCCGTTCAGGATTTTCCCATTTAAGAAGAAATCAGGCTTTTCGGCAGCTATATTCCTGAACGGGAACATTGCTAATGTAGTCAACGCTATATTCCCGTACATGAACATAGTGCTACAGGTTTATACTATGTTCACGAACAGGAATATAGATGGAGGCGTCATGAGAACGGTGACAACGATTAAAAAGCTGGATGGGCGCATCAAGCTCAAACCGTCGGAAGTCGCTTTCTCGGAGCGCACGGTTTTCGATCCCGCCGAGATAGGGAAGGCCCTTAGGCTCAGAAGGCGTGAGCTCGGCTTGACTCAACGTGACGTCGCGACTATGACGGGTCGCAGCCTTCGTGTGATCGGTGATATCGAACGGGGGCGGACAACGGTCGGAATTGGTGTCATTTTCGATTACGCCTCCATCGTGGATATTGATTTTATTCTGAAGGTGAGGGGGAAGTAATGGATGGCACGCTGTTCGTTCACCGTGAGTTTAATGGGTCTTACCAGCTGGTCGGCATATTGGAGGAAAATGCGGGGTTTCCGATATTCACCTATAGCCCCAAATATCTCGAGAGCGGTGATGCGGCGCCGATTTCGATCTCGCTGCCGTTGACGGCCGAGACATTTAGTCCGGATGCAACGGGTTCCTTTTTCTCCGGCATCATTCCGGAGGGGCAGCTCAACAGGGACCTCGAGAAAAGGGCGCGAGCGGAACGCGGAGATTACTTCAAGGTACTCGATTTGGTCCGCGATGAACCCGTCGGCGCCCTGGTTCTGACGCGAGAGCCTTCGGGCGACAGCCTCGAAATGGACTATGAAGAGATAGGTGCGGAACAGCTAAGCGGGCTGGCATACGCACCGGCGGAGGTTGCTTTTGATTTAGCGCTAGAGAGTCGAATCTCCCTTGCAGGTGCTCAGGCGAAGATCGGTCTCTACCATACGGGCGATGACCCATGTGGTGGATGGTACCTGCCTCATGGAGCGGCTCCATCCACGCACATTCTCAAGGCGGGGTCGAAAACGTTCCCGGGCGAGACAGTGTGCGAAGCGATGTGCGTGAGAGCCGCCTCTCTGATGGACCTATCGGCCGAAGAGTGTTTTCTTATCCGAGTTGAGGATGCCGAGCCAATTATCGCCGTGAAGCGATTTGACCGAGTAACGTCTGATGCCGGACGCTCGGTTGACGGATTGCCAATTCCATACCGTTTGCATCAGGAAGATGTTTGTCAGGCCAAGGGCGTCTCGCGTGAGCTTAAATATGAGCCGACGGGCGTCAATTACCTGGGGCTTATCGTCGATGCGGTGCGAAGGGCGTCGACGAATCAAATGGAGGACAGGTTCCTTGTCGGCTATAACCAGCTGTTCGACTATGCCGTAGGTAACTGTGATAACCATCTAAAGAACTGGTCGCTCGTATGGGACGAAAGTTGGAAGCAGGTGAGGTTGGCGCCGCTCTATGACGTGCTGTGCACAACGGTTTACCCCAGTCTCGTTCGTGAGATGGGCGTCTCGTTTGGTGGGAGCCGCAAGATTGACGAAGTAACGCGCGGGTCGGTGATGAGCCAAATGATTGGGGCGGGTTTGCCCGGGGGAATTGTCGCCGGAATGATTGCTGATACCTGCAATGAGGTTCCAGACGCGCTAAGAGACGCCGCGCGCGGTCTCAAAGAAGAGGGTTTTCCCGAAGCGGAGGTAATGTTCGACCACGCCATTTTTCTATCAGACAACTCGCTGAAGTAAGGCTGCGAAGGCCGCGAGGCCGGGAGGGGTTTCCTAAGGGCACATCCCGCAGCCGCGAAGCGGCGAGGACGTGCCTGTGGAAACCCCGCAGGCCCCGCGGCCGGTGGGAGCAACGCTACTTTACGACCAAGATGTCGCAGTCCGTATTGCGCAGCAGGAACGTCGAAATCGAGCCCAGTAGCGCGTACTTAATTGAGGACAGGCCGCGTGCGCCGCAGAGCACCAGATCGGGCTTGACCACGTCGAGCATCTCATCCTTGAGCGTCTCACGAATGCGGCCGGTGCGAATCATGACCTCGACCTCGGGAATGTCGGGATTGGCCTTGGCCTCTTCGAGCTGCTTGGCGATGGAGTTCTTAAATGCCTCCTCTAGGCCGTTGACCAGATCGACTGGATATGAACCGGCGCTCTCGAGTGCCGTGGAATCGATAACGTGGCCGATAATCAGCTTGGCGCCGTTGTTCGCGGCGACCTTGATGGCGCGTGCGAGCACAAAATCCTGCTGCTCAGTACCGTCGAGTGAAACAAATACCTTGGTGTAGCCCTCGTTCATGGTTTCCTCCTTGGTCTATCGCACGGGCGTGGGGCTCGTGCGTCGGGCGGGCGCGGATGCGTGGCCGCCGGACACTTTATCTTGTTGCAGTTATACCCAAGGATTTGGGTTTGACCGCTCGCAATTCTGTGAACGGGCGAGTTTTTTGGTAAGGGTAGGCGCAGGCGCGCCGCCAACGGTTGATAATGGGACATCGCCCGCACCGTCCGCAGAACAATATCGGCGGGTGTCTAACGAGGGGGTCCCTTTGGATATCATCGAGCTTCTAAAATCTGCCTTCATGGGCCTGGTCGAGGGCATCACCGAATGGCTGCCTGTTTCGTCGACGGGTCACATGATCTTGGTGGACGAGTTCGTCAAGATGAACGTGAGCGAGACGTTCTGGAATATGTTCTTGGTCGTGATTCAGCTTGGCGCCATTTTGGCCGTCTGCGTCCTGTTCTTCTACGACCTTAACCCGTTTTCTCCCAGCAAGGGCAAGGAGGGCCGTCGCGACACCTGGGTGCTGTGGGGCAAGATTGTGCTCGGCTGCATTCCCGCCGCGGCGATCGGTCTGCCGCTCAACGACTGGATGGAGGAGCATTTCTACAATGCTCCCGTCGTGGCGTTGGCGCTCATTGTGTACGGCGTGCTGTTTATCGTGATTGAGAACTGGCGCGCGAACAAGCGCGACCGGGCCGCTCTTGCCGGTTCGTTTGGTTCTCGTGCTGTGGCGCCGGGTGGACGCCCCGCCGGTGCGCACTTTGCGGCGCCCGCCGCGGCTACCGCTGAGGATGAGGGCGATGACGATAGCCTGGACTTTGGCTCCATCGCCACGCTCGAGGACCTGAGCTGGAAGACTGCGCTGGGTATCGGCTGCTTCCAGGTGCTTTCGCTGGTGCCTGGTACGTCTCGTTCCGGTTCTACCATCATCGGTGGCCTGCTTTTGGGCTGCACGCGTTCGGTGGCGTCCAAGTTTACGTTCTTCCTGGCCATCCCTGTCATGTTTGGCGCGAGTGCGCTCAAACTGGTCAAGTACTTCATCAAGGGCGGTACGTTCGGCGCCAACGAGGTCGCAATCTTGGGCGTGGGCTGTGTTGTGGCCTTTGTGGTTTCGCTCATCGCCATCAAGTGGCTCATGGGTTTCGTCCGCCGTCACGACTTTAAGTGCTTCGGTGTTTACCGCATCATCCTGGGCATCGTGGTGCTCGCGTACTTCTTTGTCCTGGAGCCGATGCTCGGCCTGTAACTTGGTTGACGCTGCGTGGCGGCCAGAGCGACAACTTGTCATTCAAAGAGGGCGGCATGACCAAAAGGTCTATGCCACCCTCTTTTCATGTCAATTTGTTCGCTCTGGCCGCCGCTCGCTGGCTGCTGCCATGACATCGGCGGTTTCGTGATTGTCAATAGATTGGTGCAGACTAACTTGACCCCATTGCGCCAAATCCGCTGGGGCGTGCCTGATGGCGGCGCACGGAGTCGTGGTGTGATTTGCGTCGGTGTCCGCGCGGCTCGGTATACTGGTACGGCTCAAACTATGGCGCTGCCCGCAGGCGCGCCGTCCGTCAGATGAGGAGTCGCCCATGACCCAGCCCCTGCCCTGGGAAAAGAACACTGCGGTACCCGTGCCGCCCGCGCCGGAACCCGTGCCGCTCGATGCGTACACCGCCCCCGCCGCGCCGGAACCCGAGCTCGTTCCGCTCGATATCTACGACGCCCCGGCTCCGGCGCCCAAACCCGCCAAGCCGCTCGTCGATATCGATAGCCTGAACCCCGCTCAGCGCGAGGCGGTCCTGACCACCGAGGGCCCGCTGCTGGTCCTTGCCGGCGCCGGCTCGGGCAAGACCCGCGTCCTGACCTTCCGCATCGCACATATGCTTGGCGACCTGGGCGTTAAGCCCTGGCAGGTCCTGGCCATCACGTTTACCAACAAGGCCGCGGCCGAGATGCGCGAGCGTCTGGCAGCGCTCATCCCCAGCGGCACCCGCGGCATGTGGGTGTGCACCTTCCATGCCATGTGCGTGCGCATGCTGCGCGAGGACGCCGACCTGCTGGGCTACACCGGTCAGTTCACCATCTACGATGATGACGACTCAAAGCGCATGGTGCGTGACATTATGCAGGCGCTCGGCATTGAACAAAAGCAGTTTCCCATCAACATGATCCGCAGCAAGATCAGCTCGGCTAAAAACGCCATGATCGGGCCCGAGGACATGCTCAAATCCGCCGACAGCCCCAACGACAAAAAGGCCGCGCAGGTCTACCTAGAGCTGGAGCGCCGCCTGCGCGCCGCCAACGCGATGGACTTTGACGACCTGCTCGTGCGCGCGCTCGAGCTGCTGCGCACCCGCCCCGAGGTGCTCGAAAAGTACCAAGAGCGCTTTCGCTACATTAGCGTCGACGAGTATCAGGACACCAACCACGTCCAGTACGAGATCGCCAACCTGCTGGCCGCCAAGTACCAAAACCTCATGGTCGTGGGCGACGACGACCAGTCCATTTATAGCTGGCGTGGCGCCGACATCACCAATATCCTGGACTTTGAGAAGGACTTTAAAGACTGCAAGACCGTCAAGCTGGAGCAGAACTATCGCTCTACGGGCCATATCCTGAGCGCCGCCAACGCCGTGGTGCGCCACAACTCGCAGCGCAAGGACAAGCGCCTGTTTACGGCCGAGGGCGACGGCGAGAAGATCCAGGCCTTCCAGGCGAGCGACGAGCGCGACGAGGGCCGCTGGATTGCCGGCGAGATCGAAAAGCTGCATGCCAAGGGCACGAGCTACGACGACATCGCCGTGTTCTACCGCACCAACGCTCAGTCGCGCATTCTCGAAGATATGTTCCTGCGCGCGGGCGTGCCCTACAAGATCGTGGGCGGCACGCGATTCTTCGACCGTGCCGAGATCCGCGACGTCATGGCCTACCTCAAGATGATCGTGAACCCGGCCGACGAGATGAGCGTTAAACGCGTCATCAACACGCCGCGTCGTGGCATCGGCTCCACCTCGATCCAAAAGATCGAGCAGCTGGCGCGCGACAACCGCTGCTCGTTCTTTCAGGCCTGCGAGATCGCGTGCGCCGAGACCGGCATGTTTAGCGCCAAGGTCCGCAACGGCCTGTCGAGCTTTGTGTCGCTGGTGCGCGAAGGTCGCCGCATGGACGGCGAGCTCAAGGACGTTGTCGAGATGATCGTCGACAAGACGGGCCTTCTGCAGGCCTTCCGCGCCGAGGGCACCATGGAGTCCGAGAGCCGCGCCGAGAACATTCAGGAATTCTTGGGCGTTGCTGCCGAATTTGAAGAGACGCACGAGGATATCGAGGGTACGCTCGAGAGCTTGGAAGAGCTGCGCGCGGCTGGCGTTGCCGATGTACCGGCCGGCGCCGAGTCCGAGCCCGTCGTGGTGAGCGCGCCTGCGCCTGAACCGGGGCCGTCTGCCCCGGCATCCTCGTTTGAGGCGCTCGTTGGCGCGCGTGATGCCGCGGGTTCCAATCCGCTCGATAGCCTGGCGGCCCCGGCGCTTTCTCCGCAGGATGCCCTGGCCGCCGCCATCGCGGGCAACGCGTATGCCGCGCCGACGGAGTTGCCGGCGGGCGCCGTGCATGCCGACGAGATCGAGCGCACCTACGGTCCGCTCACCTGCAAGGCGCTGCCGGCACTCATGGAGTGGCTGGCCCTGCGCTCCGACTTGGATTCCCTGGCCGGCGAGACGCATGCCATCACCATGATGACCATCCACTCCGCCAAGGGCCTGGAGTTCCCCGCGGTGTTCGTGGCCGGCATGGAGGAGGGCATCTTCCCGCACGTGCACGACTTTGGCGGTAGTGACGATCCGGGCAAGCTCGAGGAGGAGCGTCGCCTGGCCTACGTTGCCATCACGCGTGCCCGTAAGCGACTGTTCTTGACCTATGCGGCCACACGTCGCACCTACGGTTCGACCTCTGCCAACCCGCGCTCGCGCTTCCTCAACGAGATTCCGTTTGAGGATATCGAGTTTAGCGGTATCGGCTCTGCCGGTTTTGAGGGTACGGGCTGGGAGAAGCGCGGCGACCGTCACGGCACCTTTGGCTCGGGCATGGGCTCGGATATGTATGGCGGCAAGGTGTTTGGCTCGCATACGCGCTCGACCGGCGGTTCCGGTTCGCGCGGCGGATCGAGCTTTGACGACTTC
>JAIHTM010000212.1 GCA_022713905.1 Collinsella sp. | reverse complement strand
AGACGGGAGGCCACGCATGGTCGATTTCATCGTCGGCATCCTCAACTCGATAGGGTCCGGCGTCGGCGACGACCTCGTGGCCGACCTGCTGAAGACCCCCGCCGAATACAACGCGGACATGTACCAGCTGAGCCTGACCGTCGCCCTCTCGGCGGTCAAACCTATAGCCAGCACGATACTGGCGATCATGTGCGTCCTGGAACTCGCCAGGGTCAGCACCCGGGCGGACGGCGACCGAGAGCTGGGCGTCAAGCTCGTCGCCATGGCGATGTTCAAGCTCACGCTCGTGTTCACCGCGGCCCAGCACAGCGAGCTCATGCTCCAGGCCATCGACGAGATTGGCGACAGCGTGCTCGGCGGCATCCAGTCGTCGGTGGACACCAGCGGCGCGTCGTCGGGCCTCGGCCTTGGCGACAGCATGCGCGACGCCATCGACTCCGCCGGCTGGATGGGCCAGATACCGTGCCTGATCCTGCTGCTCATCCCGTTCCTCGTCTCCAAGGGCGCGACCATCGTCGTCACCGTCGTCATCCTCCTGCGTTTCGTGCAGATATACATGCTCACCGCGTTCAACCCGCTGCCGATCGCGTTCATCGCCCAGGAGGAGACCCGCCAGTGGGGCATCAACTACTTCAAGCAGTACGCGTCGCTGGTGTTCCAGTGCGCGACCCTGTATCTGGCGATCCTCATGTACCGCACGCTCGTGGGCGGCACGCTCAACCCGAGCAAGTTCAAGGACGGCGACAGCCTCTCCGGCTGGGTGATGGGCAACTTCACCGGCCTGCTCCTGGCGAGCGTCATGCTCATCGGCGTCGTCATGGCGGCCAACTCCGTCGCCAAGAAGCTCTTCGGCGGCGAATGAAACACAACGCAATCCACGAAAGGAAGCAATCATCATGGCGTTGCAGATGCCCGTCTACAGGGAATTGACCACCATCGAATCGAAGGTGTTCATGGGAATGAGCTGGCGGCAGTGCCTCGCCGCCGTCATCCTCGCCGTCGTGTGCGGGGGAGGGTACATCGGCCTGTGGCTCGGGTTGGGCATGGACCCCAACCTCGCCATGTACCTGATCTTCCCGCCCGGCCTGCCCGTGGCCATATGGGGATGGGTGAGGCCAAAGGGCCTCATGCCCGAGAAATACCTGAAATACATCCTGCGCCACTACACGCAGCGCGAGGTCTACCTGCTCGACGGTCCGGGCAGACCATACCGCACCGGCGCGAAACCAACGATCAAGGAAAGGTGAGGAATGTTCGGAAAGAAGAAAGCCCCGGTGGCCGCGCCGGCCGAAGGCGGTGCCGAAGCCAGGGCGAAGGCGCGGAGAAAGAAGGCGACGCGTCTGCCGAAGGGCGTCAAGCAGCTCATCGGCTACGACGCGATGCTGCGCAACGGGACCGCCAGCCTGGGCGACGGGCGGTGGAGCGCCACCATCCTCTTCCAGGACATCAACTACCAGCTGAGCCCGGAATCCCATCAGATGGAGATCATCGACCGGTGGGCCAAGCTCATCAACAGCTTCGAGGCCGGGCAAAGCGTGCAGATCGCCTCCTACACGCGCTCACGCGGCGTGCGGGAGATCCTCGCCGACGTGATGATGGACGAGACCGGCGACAGCCTCGACCACTACAGGCTCGACTACAACCGCCTCGCCCAAGGCAAACTCGAATCCGTCAGCCGCAACACCAGCACCGTCAAGACCCTGACCGTCACCGTCCGCGAAAGCGACGAGCAGGCCGCCGTCGCGAGCCTGAACGCCCTGTGCAACAACCTCGTCAGCCAGATGCGCTCCATCGACGCATGCAAGGCCACCCGGCTCGACCGCGAGCACCGGCTGCGCCTCATGGCCGAGGTGCTCCGGCCCGGCGAGGAGTTCCGGTTCGACGAACGCCGTTTCGAGCATCAGCCCGGCAAACCCGACACCAAGGACCTCGTGTGCCCGTGGAGCATCGACGCGCGAAACCCGACCATGCTCGACATCGAATCCCTGGACTCGAAATACCTGCACCGCACCATGTGGGTGTCCGGCCTGCCGCCGGAACTGTCCGACCAGCTGGTCAACGACCTGACCGGACTGCGCGCCCGCGTCGACGTGAGCATCCACCTCGCGCCCATGGACCGCGGCGAAAGCATGACGCTCGTGCGCCGCAAGAACGCCGAGGTCAAGATGCAGATCATGGATCAGCGGCGCACGAACCGCAAGCAGGGCCTCGACCCCGACGACCTTCCCGACGACCTCGCCGACCAGCAGGAACAGCTCGGCCAACTGCGCGACGAGCTGCGCTCCACCAACCAGAGGCTCGTGGACTCGATCATCGTGATCGGAGTGTCCGCGGCAAGCCAGGAGGAGCTGGAGGTCGCGTGCAGGAACGTGAAGGCCAAGGTCAACGCGCAGTCCTGCACGGCCGAGAGCCTCAAGTTCATGCAGATGGAGGGGCTGACGGCCGAACTGCCGCTGGGCAACAACCCTCTGCCCATGAAACGCACCCTGACCACGAACAGCGCGGCCATCCTCATCCCGTTCACCACGCAGGAGGTGTTCGAGCCGCACGGCCTGTTCTACGGAAGCAACGCGAGGAGCGGCAACCCGATCCTCGCGGACCGGCGCAGCCACATGAACTCCAACGGATTCGTGCTCGGCACGTCCGGCGGCGGCAAATCCTTCACCGTCAAACAGGAGATCGCCGGCATGTTCCTCAACCGTGACGACGAGGTCATCGTCATCGACCCGGAACGCGAATACCTCGCCCTCGCGGCCGCGTTCGGCGGACAGATCATCCAGATCAGCGCCGGCACCGGCACGCGCGTCAACCCGATGGACATCGTCCTGGAGGATGATTCGGCCTCCGACCCCGTCAAGGACAAGACCAACAACGTGGTCTCCATGATCGGCGCGCTCATAGGCGGCATCGACGGCCTCGACCCGCTCCAGAAGGGACTCGTCGACCAGTGCGTCAGCAACCTGTACACGCGTTACCGCAACCAGGGCGGGGGAGTGGTCCAGCCCACATTGCAGGACCTGCACGACGAATTGCAGGCGGGCGGCGACCAGGTGAGCCGGTACCTTGCCGACGCGCTCAACCCGTACATCACCGGCTCCATGAGCGGCTTCAACGGGCAGACCAACGTGGACCTGTCCAACCGGTTCACCGTGTTCGACGTGTCCGGCCTGTCCGGCGAGCTGCGCACGTTCGGCATGATGGTCGTCATCGACCAGGTGTGGAACCGCGTCATCCGCAACAAGGCCAACGGGCGGCGCACCTGGCTGTACGTCGACGAGTTCCACCGCTTCTTCTCCAACCAGTACGCCGCCGCCCAGTTCAAGGACATCTACAAGCGTGCCCGCAAATACGGGCTCGGCGTCACCGGCATCACGCAGAACGTCGAGGAGATCCTCGACCTCCAGGACGCGCGCGAGATGCTGTCCAACAGCGATTTCCTCATGCTCCTGAGCCAGAACAGCACCGACGCGGACGCCCTGTGCGAGCTGCTGACCCTGAGCGAGGAGCAGCGCCAGTACTTCACCGGCGTGCTGCCCGGCCAGGGACTCATGAAGATCGGCAGCGCCTACGTGCCGTTCGACGGTCGCATCCCCGCGGGCGGCGACCTCTACCGTCTGTACTCCACGACCTTCCAGGAAGGAAAGTAAACGCATGAGCGGAACCCAAGCCCACCACGCCGGAGGCACACGCGCCCGCATCGGACGCGCGGCCACCGGCGTGGTGTCCAGCGCCGCGCAGTTCGGCTTGGACCGGACCGACATCGCCGATTCCATGGGTCACACCGCCGCCGAGATGGCGGGACGCGCCGGCATGTACGGCATGTCCTCCACCATGCACGGCGTGGGCTGGACGGCCGGCAAGGCGCGGCGCATCATGAACCGCGGCAAACGCGCCCTGCGGTCGGGCAAGGGAATGCGCAAGACGGCCGGCAAACCCAAGGCGCTGTCCGAGGCGAAGCCCAGCGATAAGATCGGCAGGTTCGCCGCGAAAGGCAAGGCGAGCAAGCGGATCGGCAAGCACATAGGCGCGGGCCTTGGAAAAGCCGGCCGGAGCGTCAAACGGATGGGATCCACCGGCATGGGCTGGATGGACGAAGCCGGCGCAAGGCTCACCACTGCCGACGACGACTTCGCGTCGAAGCTGGGAAGCACCACACGCGACCTGTCCTTCAAAGCGGCACGCGCGGGCGTGAAAGGCGTCAACTCGTCGGCCAAATTCATCTGGCGGCACCGCCGCGCGCCGGCCAAGGCGGTACGCGGAGCGAAAGCCACCGGACAGGCCTCCGTGCGCGCCGCCCGCGCCGCCGCGAACTTCGTGCGCATGGCCGCGTCCCGCGTCATCGCAGGAGCCGCCTCCATCAGCCTTCCCATCATGCCCGTCATCGCGGCCATGCTCGCGGTGCTCGGCGTGCTCCTGGCCGTCATGGGCGCGTTCCTGGGATCCAGCGCCAGCGAATCCACGGTCGCGGGCATGCCCGCGGAATACGAGGCCGACGTGATCCGCGCCGGATCCATCTGCCAGGTCGTCACGCCGAGCATCATCGCCGCCCAGATCGACCAGGAGTCCAATTGGAATCCGAATGCCGGCAGCTCCGCCGGAGCACGGGGCATCGCACAGTTCATGCCGTCCACATGGGCGTCCGCGGGCAAGGACGGCGACGGCGACGGCAAGGCCGACATCTGGAACCCGCACGACGCGATCTGGAGCCAGGGCAACTACATGTGCGGCCTCGCCTCGCAGGTCGAGACGGCCAAGAAGTCC
>JAIHTM010000211.1 GCA_022713905.1 Collinsella sp. | reverse complement strand
CAGGTACACACCGCACACGTACAGGATCTGGTCGCCGTCGACCACGCGGCCGCGCTCGTCCACGGCCAGGCAGCGGTCGGCATCGCCATCGTAGGCAAAGCCCACATCCAGGCCCTGCTCCACCACGTGGCGCTGCAGGCGCTCAATATGCGTAGAGCCGCAGTCGACATTGATGTTAAAGCCGTCGGGCGCGGCATTGATCACGCGCACATCGGCGCCCAGTGCGTCGAACACCGGCTTGGCCACCGAGGATGCCGAGCCGTTGGCGCAATCGATGCCGATCTTGACGCCCTGCAGCGAAAAGTTCGCGCTGGCGATGAGCGAAGCAATGTAGCGGTTGCGGCCCTGCATGTAGTCCACCGTGGCACCGATGTGGTTGCCCGTGGCCAGCGGCACCTCGCTCTTGCCATCGATGTAGTCCTCGATGAGCTCCAGTACGTCCTCGTCCATCTTAAAGCCGTCGCTGTTGACGAGCTTAATGCCGTTATCGCAAAACGGGTTGTGGCTCGCGCTGATCATGATGCCGCAATCGAAGCAGCCTTCCACGGTCTGATGCGCTACGCCCGGCGTGGGGATCACGTGCAGCATATAGGCGTCCGCACCGCTCGCGACCAGGCCACTCACCAGCGCCGCCTCGAACATATAACTCGAGCGACGCGTGTCCTTACCCACGATGACACGCGCCTTGCGCTCGCGGTTGGCGCCGTAATACCAGCCCACAAAACGGCCAATCTTATAAGCGTGCTCTACCGTCAGCCCAACGTTAGCCTCACCGCGAAAGCCGTCGGTGCCAAAGTACTTCATGCGCTCTCCTTACAAAATAGGGGCGAACAGATTGCCTGTCCGCCCCAAAATGGTACTCGATTATCTGCGCTACCAGAAAAACCCTACGCCGACGCGCTGTCGCGAGCCGCCTGGCATGTAGGAGTCTGACGCAGCGTAAGCGGCTTGTCCCCCGCCTCGGCTGACGTGGTCAGCGTATATGTGATCGTCGTCGTCTCGCCAGCATGCAGGTCAACGGTGCCCGAATAGAAGGGGATTCCATGCCACGTAGCGGCGCCAAGACCAAACTGGGTACCCTCGACGGTCAGATCAGTAATGTTGCCGCCCGTCGGGGCAAACAACGAGACATTCAGACGCTCGTCGTCGCGCGCGGCATCGGGCGCGCTCGCCGCGACGTAGTCGGGCAGCTTGCCGGCCTCCTCCTGCGTCATGATGTTCGTCAGGGTAACGGTGATGCGATACGAGCATGTGCCGTCACCGTTCTTGATGCCCTGGCCAATCTGCGTATCGGCATTCAGGTACCAGTCGAGCTTGGAGAAGCTCAGGTTGTTAAAGTAGACACCAGCAACGGGATCTTCACTCGGGTCATCCGGATCGGGCAGCGAGGCGTCGATGTTCATCTCCTTGATAGCGTTCTGCTCGTCATCGTTTTTCATCCACGCGATCAGGCGGCCCTCTTCGGCACCGCGCTCAACGGCGCTGACAAGCTTCGTAACATCGACATCGCCGATACCGCCAAGGATCTTGTCGAAGGCAGCGCTGGCGACGGATGCAAAGATGCCGTCCGACTCCTCGACCGGATAGTTCCAGTACACATCGTGCATGAGGACCTTTGCGGCGTTGGTGCCGTCGACAACCGTTCCGTCGGGCAGCGACACGTTACCGACCAGGCCCAGCAGATACTGCAGGATCACCGGGTCGATACCCACGACGCCGTCAACGTCCTGGCCATATTGAGATTTCCACAGGGCTGCGACACGCTGCGAGTTGCGGGGCCAATCAGGCGAATAGGTATTGCCCGAGTTGTACAGGTTACTGTGGTTGCCGAACAGCGCCTCATCCTCTTCGTCGACGCTCTCGACTGCCTCATCCTCGCTGAGTCCAATGCGGGGAACAAACTCGCCAATCGACATCTGGCCGTCGGTGACCGAAATCAGGCCCTGCGAACCGCCAAAGCCGCCGCAGGCACGAATCTCGACGTTGTTCATGGCGTACACAAGGTAGTTGCGCGTCTGGCCGTTGGCGCCGAGCATCTGCGGAAGGACGGGGGCGACCTTCTCCGCCGCGTCAACCGCGCCGTTGAGGGTGGCAAAGCCGTCCTTGGCCTTATCGACCAGCTCGGTCACCTGGGAAATATGAGTATCGCCAATGCCCTGGATCTTCTCGTTGGCGCTCTTGAACACCTTCGAGCTGCTGGAAAGCGAATCGGCGACCGCCTGCAGCGCGGACACGTTAATCATGCCGTCCTGAAACAGCTTGCCGGGCGTGGCCTGCGAAAGGTTATCGGCCATGGGAACCAGCGCATTGCTCGAGACATCGGACAGGGCGTCGATCATGGTGCGGGCCGCATTGATGTCGCTGCCATACACCGGGATAAACGAAGCCGCCGTCCACAGCGGGCTCGAGGTCTCCGCCTTCATGCTGTCGCAAAGCTCATCAATCTTCTTCGCGTCGTCAGGCAGCGTCGAAAAATCGCCCGACGTGACCTTGTCCTTAAGGCCACCGACAATCTCGACGGCCTCCTTCGCTTCACTCTTTACGGTCTTTGCCGAGTTAAGCAGCATAAAGCCGCTTGCGCCAAGCGCAACGAGAAGCACCGCGACTACAGCGGCAATAATGGCGCCGGTGTGACGCTTTTTGCGTTCGCCCTTGCGATGGCGATGACGGACCAGACCGTCAGAGGTCGAACTCGACGAAGCGTCGCTACCATAGTTCAAGCCAAAATCGTAATAATCTTCCTTGGAACCCGAGCCCGCAAACTCGGCACCGCTATCATCCAGGCGGGCGAACGTGCCAGTCTCGGAGGCACCGGTGTAAATCGTGCCAAGGTTACCCGTAAGCCCCGCGCCACCGGCAGAGGGAGTATTGTTGGCGGCCTTGCCGGCATTAACGTTGCCGGCGGCATTTGCGGCGTTGGTAGCACCTGCGTTGTTCGCAGGTACCGAAGGAGCCCCGCTCGGCTGCGACGCGGAGGTTGCACCGCCCGCAAAGACATTCCCTCTTGCACGGCCGGTCTTTTTTGCCTTTTGAGACTGCTCGTACAGAGCGGTAAACATCGCCGTCTCGCCCGGGGACACGCGCTTACCGGAACCGCCCTGTCCAGCGCCGCCCGGCGTGCCGGCCTTACCAGCCCCGTTCGGACGCGGCGGGACTGCAGGACGGCCGCTATCGCTGCCCTTAAAGTGATTACCAGCCATAAAGAAATCCTCGCAATTGAGTCGCAATGAAAAAGTCCATAACGTTACTAGTCTATGGCATTTTGAGCATCGACAGCTAAACTCCAGACACGGACATCAATTGGCGAAAATGTGGCACAACACCTTTTCCGTCTTGGCGGCGGCGCCAGCTACACCGTGAGGAACATCATCACGATGATCATGGCAAAGCCGATAAGGTCGGTCGGCAAAAACACCGTGCCCAGCATAACGGCGCTGGTGATGGTCGCCGAAACCGGCTCCACAGTTCCGATGAGGCTCGCGCGCACCGAGCCGATGTCCTTAACGCCCTGCATATAGAGCATGTAAGCAAAAAACGAGCCGATAACCACGAATACCGCGAGCGCCTCGACGCCGGCAGCGTCGAGTGCCGGCATATGCGCCCAAGGCTGCACGAAGACGCACGAGACCACGCCCGCCGTGAGCATTGCCGAGCCCGTGACGATGGGGCTGCCGTATTCGGGCAGGATCTTGGCGGGAATCACCGCCATACACGTGGCGCTGACCGCACACATAAGACCTGCTGCCAGGCCAAGCGGCGAGATATTCAGGCTGGTGGGGTCGCCGCCGGTGGCGATTAAAAAGGTTCCACCCAGAGCCAGGCCAATGCCGATGACTTCGCGAGTACGCGGCATGCGGCGATCGGTCACGCAGGTGTAGCCCATGATGATAACGAGCTGCAGGCACTGGAGCACCGTCGCGGTTCCGGCGTTCGTCAGGCGCACGGCCGAAAGATAGCAAAACTGGTTGAACAGCAGGCCAAAGGCGGTAAAGAGCAGCAGCTGCTTGCGATCGGCGGGCGTGGTCCAGAGCTTAATCAGGCGCTCGCGGTCGCGCGTAACGACCACGGCCATAAAGAGTAGACCGGCAAGAATCTGACGCACGCTCATAAGCCACAAGGTGTCGACGTGGTAGGTATCGAACAGAAAACTCGCGCTGGTGCCCGAGAAGCCCCAAAACGAACCGCCCACCAGCGTAGCCAAAACGCCCGTGATCATCTTGCGCGTCGAAGCGCCGTTCAGGCGCTCGCGCCAAGCGCGGCGGGTGCTACGGCTGAGCTCATCGGTGCCCTCGGGCACATCAATGTTCGATATATCGGTCATCGGCACCGAAGCCCCTGCGCCTTCGACCTGCTCGACACGCTCTTTGCTCATTCCATTCCCTCGAAGCAGCCTGGAAACAATTCGGCTTACCTTACCACGGCGAAGGCACCAGCCGAAGGCTTGTCCGCTTATCGGTAGGACAATTCCGCAGACGTCTTTCCATAGCTCGATACCGCAATGGCCTTGCATTATGCGACAGTCAAATCGCGGCAGCAGGCTCTTTTGAAATGGATATGACAAAGCCCCCGAATTCCACAATGTAAGCGATTTTTAAAAATGTTCTTGCCACCGAGTTCAGGCTCCGTTATATTATCCCTTGCGCGCTTGCGCACCCTTGATCGGGCGTTTAGCTCAGGGGGAGAGCGCTTCCCTGACACGGAAGAGGTCAGAAGTTCAAATCTTCTAACGCCCACCAAATGTTCGCAGCTCAGAGGCTATGTC
>JAIHTM010000210.1 GCA_022713905.1 Collinsella sp. | reverse complement strand
ATCTAAAAGGAAAACCCCACAGCCCATGCGAGCTGCGGGGTTTTCCATTATGCCTCCGATGCGAAATAAATCGCTCAGATATTACTGATAATCGACGACGTCGATCCAGTTCTTCAGGAACTCATCGTTCACGTTGCGCTTACGAGCGAGCTCGGAAGCGGCGACGATGCTCGTCCACTGACGCACGACCTGCATGGGCATGTCGGCACGGTCGCAGTAGAGCTCCAGGTAGGCCTCGGCCTGGTCCTTGCTGTTGAGGGCAAAGAGCAGGTAGGTGGTGGCAACGTCGGCAGCAGGGGAGCCCTGGGTGGCGTGTGCCCAGTCGCACACATAGAGCTGGCCGTCGTCGCCGACGATGACGTTGGAGGGGTTGAAGTCGCCGTGGCAGACCTTGAACTCCTTAGTCATGCCGTCCAGACGCTCCTGAAGGTTGTAGCGCGTGGTGGCATTGAGCTGATCAAGGCTGTCGATCATGCGGGCGAACTTGTCGCGCTGACGGTTGAGCAGCGGGGAGGTGTAGCCGTGGATCTCGATCTGGAGGTCGACGAACATCTCGAGGTACTCACCAAAGCGCTGGGGCTCGGCAGTCATCTTCTCGGCAAGGGTGGTGCCCGGAACCTTCTCGGTCACGAGCGCCCAGCCGTTGGCGTTCTCGAGCTGGGAAACCTCGAGAGCCTTGGGGCTGCGGATGCCGCACTCATTGATGCGGGCAAGATTCAAAGCCTCGTTGAACACGTCGGAGACAGGCTTGGTCTCGTTAAAGACCTTGACGATCTTGTCGCCCAGGTCGTAAACGACCTTGTTGCCACGGCGGACGAGCTCGGTCTTGGAATCGGGTAGCAGCATGGTTGCATCCTTTCAACGATGCGATAGAAGCGACGGCGGGGGTGTGTGAAACACCCGTGCACCCCCGCCGCAAAAAACCGTGCTAAAAACTAGCAGACGGCGTAGTCCTGGGGCTCGCGGCCGTAGTAGGCGTCCAGGTAGAGCTCCTTGATCTCGCTCATGAGCGGGTAGCGCGGGTTAGCGCCGGTGCACTGGTCGTTGAATGCCTGCTCGGTCATCTCGTCGAGGGTGTCGAGGAAGTACTGCTCGTCAACACCGTAATCGGCGATGGTCTTCTTGACACCGATGAAGTCCTTGAGCTCCTCGAGCTTCGTGATGAAGTTCTCGAAGACCTCCTTGTCGTCCTTGCCCTCGATGCCGCAGTACTTGGCCATCTCGGCGTAGTTGTGCAGCGCGTTGGGGTAAGGATACTGGGAGAAGGTACCCATCTTGACGGGAGCCTCGGCGGCGTTGTAGCGCATGACGCGGGTCAGGATGACGGCGTTAGCGATGCCGTGGGGCAGGTGATGGAAAGCGCCGAGCTTGTGAGCCATGGAGTGGTTGAGGCCCAGGAAGGCGTTGGCGAAGGCCATACCGGCCATGCAGGAGGCGTTGTGCATCTCCTCGCGGGCGTGCGGGTCCTTGGCGCCGTTCGTGAAGCTGGAGGGCAGGTTCTCAAAGACGAGCTTGGCAGCGCGCTCGGAGAGGCCCTTGGTGTAGTCGGAAGCCATGATGGAGACGTAGGACTCGATGGCGTGGGTCATGACGTCGATGCCGGAGGCAGCGGTCAGGCCGCGCGGGGCGGTCATGCAGTTGTCGGCGTCGACGATAGCCATGTTGGGGAGCAGCGCGTAGTCGGCGAGCGGCCACTTGATGCCGGTCTCCTTGTCGGTGATGATGGCGAACGGCGTGCACTCGGAGCCGGTACCCGAGGAGGTCGGGACGGCGACGAAGTAGGCCTTCTTGCCCATCTCGGGGAAGGTGAAGATACGCTTGCGGATGTCCATGAAGTCCATGGCCATGTCCTCAAACTTGCACTCGGGGTGCTCGTACATCATCCACATGATCTTGCCGGCGTCCATAGCGGAGCCACCGCCGACGGCGATGATGACGTCCGGCTCAAAGAGAGCCATCTGCTTGGCGCCGCGACGTGCGCACTGCAGCGACGGATCGGGCTCGACGTCGTAGAAGCAGTCGTGGGCGATGCCCATCTCGTCGAGCTTGGCCTCGATGGCGCGGGTGTTGCCATTCTTGAAGAGGAACTGGTCGGTAACGATGAAGGCGCGCTTCTTGCCCATGACGTTGCCCAGCTCGTCGAGGGCGACGGGCGTGGAACCCTTCTTGAAGTAGACCTTCTCGGGAGCGCGGAACCACAGCATGTTCTCACGGCGCTCGGCCACAGTCTTAACGTTGATCAAGTGCTTCACCCCAACGTTCTCGGAGACGGAGTTGCCGCCCCAGGAGCCGCAGCCCAGGGTCAGAGACGGCTTCATGCCAAAGTTGTACAGGTCACCGATGCCACCGTGCGAGGACGGGGTGTTGATGACGATACGGCAGGCCTTCATGACGTGCTCGAACAGGCTGATCTTCTCGGCCTGGGCGGGGTGCACGTACAGAGAGGCGGTGTGGCCCGGGCCACCGGCGAGCACCAGGTGCTCGGCCTTGTCGACGGCCTCCTGGAAGTCCTTGGCGTGATACATGGCCAGGACCGGGGAGAGCTTCTCGTGGGAGAACTCCTCCTTGGCGGGGTCGGTGGAGGTGACCTCGGCGATCAGGATCTTGGTCTTGGCGGGAACCTCGATGCCGGCGAGCTCGGCGATCTTGGCGGCAGCCATGCCGGGGATGCGGTGATCGAGGGCGCCGTTCTTGAACATGGCGGCACGCAGGGCCTCCATCTCGGCACCCTGCTTGACGAAGTAGCAGCCGCGCTTCTGGAACTCGGCCTTGACCTGGTCATAGATGGTGTCGATGACGGTCACGGACTGCTCGGAAGCGCAGATCATGCCGTTGTCGAAGGTCTTGGAGTGGATGATGGAGTTGACGGCGAGCAGCACGTCGGCGGTGTCGTCGATGACGACCGGGGTGTTACCGGCGCCAACGCCCAGGGCGGGCTTGCCCGAGGAGTAGGCGGCCTTGACCATGCCCGGGCCACCGGTGGCGAGGATGATGTCGACGTCGCGCATGACCATGTTGGTCAGCTCGATGGAGGGGACATCGACCCAGCCGATGATGCCCTCGGGGGCGCCGGCCTTGACGGCGGCGTCAAGCACGAGCTTGGCGGCGGCGATGGTGCACTTGGCGGCAGCCGGGTGCGGGGAGATGATGATGGCGTTGCGGGTCTTCAGGCTGATCAGCGTCTTGAAGATCGCGGTGGAGGTGGGGTTGGTCGTCGGGATGACGGCGCCCACGATGCCGATGGGCTCGGCGATCTTGGTGATGCCGTAAGCCTCGTCGCGCTCCAGGACACCACAGGTCTTGGTGTTCTTGTAAGCGTTATAGATGTACTCTGCGGCGTAGTGGTTCTTGATGACCTTGTCCTCAAGAACGCCGCGGCCGGTCTCCTCGATGGCCATCTTCGCCAACGGGATACGAGCCTTGTTGGCGGCCATGGCGGCCTCATAGAAGATCTTGTCGACCTGCTCCTGCGTGTACGTAGCAAAAAGCGCCTGGGCCTCTCGCATCTGAGCGAGCTTAGCCTCAAGCGCCTCTACGTTGTCCACAATTGCGGGAGTAGTGTTTTCCGGTGACTTTTTCACCATTTGTGTCTCCTTGCGATCGGAGATTTACCCTACGCCTTGCATGATAGCAAGAAATTATTCGGCGAACGGTCAGATTCCTTTAAAAGGCACACTAAAACGCTTCAATAAACTGAAACGTTTTAACTAAAACTATTTGCCTGCTCTTCCGCCCCGCTCGTTGGGGACAGGCTTATTTGGGACAGACATCGTTTTGCCATTTTGCCGTTCTGGGCCTGTTATTGCCGCTTATTGGATATAAATAGGTTGCAGGCTCAGCATTTCGCGTTGCTTCTCTCCTTTTAGGTGTTGCCTGAACAGTTTTGAAAGGAGAGATTATGCCCCGATGCGCCCGCCCCGTTTCGATCACCGGCTATTACCACGTCTTTGACCGCGGCAACTCCAAACAGATTATTTTTGAAGATGACTTCGACCGTTATCGTTTCTTATCGGATATCTCGGACAGGTTTGCGCGCCATGAAGTGGCGGTGTTGGCTTGGTGCCTTATGGACAATCACTTCCATTTGATGGTTGATGACCCATTTGACAACCTTTCAAAGGCAATGCAGTGCGCGCTGACGGCATATGCTAAGTATTTCAATGGAAAAACGGGGAGAACGGGACATCTGTTTGACAATCGCTATTCGCGGGTCGCGGTTGAGTCGGACACGCAGGCGGTGCAGCTGCTCGACTATATTCATCTCAATCCCGTGAAGGGTGCGCTTGACTCGCTCGATGCGTACCGCTGGTCAAGCTATAAGGCGTATCAGCTGGGCTATGATCCCTTTGACATCTGTGATGCGGCCCATATGCTCGATATTGTCGGTGGCTCCCGTTGCTATTGCGAGCATCTCGAGGAAGTTGCCGGGCGCATCTGGTCAATGGAGGTTCTTCCACGCCGGCGGATCCCCGATGAGGAGGCCCTTTCCGTTGCGCGCGAAGTTCTGCCGAGCATAGATCCTTCGCTGCTCAAGGCCCTGCCACGCCCCGAACGCGATGCCTGCCTGCTGAGGCTCAGGCGGGCACATCTCACGGTTAAGCAAATTGCCCGTATCACCGGTATCGGCGCCACGAGCGTGACCAAGGCAACTGCAGGCTGGAAGGATGCAGCGTGAGGCAGGGGCCGGAGCCAGTCGGTGTGCCGCTTGCGTGCGCCATGTCTGTCCCCAATGCGTGAAAACACTCATGTAAGTCTGTCCCCAATGAGTGC
>JAIHTM010000209.1 GCA_022713905.1 Collinsella sp. | reverse complement strand
ATCGACATCCTGCACGAGGAAGTCGGCGTGGTGTTTGGCCACGTGCTCGACAACGCCGGCGTCTTTAAGTGGGACGAAGCCGGTCGCGCCGCCCAACAGCGCTTTATCGACTCACTGTAGCACGCGAGCTCGAACGCACGCACTTAACAAATAGCGCCTACACGACAACGGCGCCCGCCGGCAACATCGCCGGCGGGCGCCGTTTTCTGATGCAAGGGTAGCTAATTTGCACCAAAACAAGGAGTGTTCCAAACTGCCGGCAGAGAAGGAGCACCCCAGGTGCCGACCTAAACCCCACATTATTCGATGGAAAAACGTGGTTACCTCCCACATTATTCGATGGAAAAACGTGGTTTACTCCCACATTTTTCGATGGAAAGACCAAGACGGTCTTATACTAACCATGATCGTTAGGGGGCAGTATGCAGCGACAGCTAATGGACGAACTCATCGCTTGGAAATCTAGGTCAAACCGCAAGCCCCTCCTGCTTAAGGGGGCCCGCCAGACGGGAAAAACCTGGCTTCTCAACGAATTCGCAGGCCAGCAGTATCAAAACGTCATCCGTTTTGACTTTATGCTCGAACCGGGCGCACGTTCGCTGTTCGACGGAAGCCTTGACCCCAAACGCATCATCTCCCAGATAGAGCTCCTGCGCGGCCAGACCATAACGCCGACAGACACGCTCATCATCTTCGACGAAATCCAAGACCCATGGGGTTTGTCGAGTTCGTTCGTGCCGTCGATGGCGATCCGCTCGCAGATGCCATCCTTGCCGCAGACATGGACCTGCTGGCAAACGTTTCCGAAAAGCTCGAGCGCCTGCTCAAGGAATACCTCGTTGTCGGTGGCATGCCAGAAGTTGTCTCCGCTTTCGCCGCCTCCCACGATTTCATCGAGGCCCGCAGGCTTCAGCAGCAAATCATCGAAGCTTACGAATCCGATTTTGGCAAGCATGCGCCAGCCCGCATCGTCGAGCGCATGAGGCTGGTTTGGAAATCCCTTCCCGGCCAGCTCGCAAAGGAAAACAAGAAGTTCGTCTACGGCGCGCTTCGTCCTGGGGCGCGCGCACGCGATTTTGAGGAAAGCCTCCAGTGGCTCATGGACTACGGAATCGTTCATAAGGTACCACGTGTTTCCGCCCTAAGAGCACCGCTCACAAGCTACGAGGATCTCTCGGGCTTCAAGCTGTTCTGCAACGACACCGGCATCCTCGGAGCACTCTCCGGCCTCTCGCCAGCCATTGTTCTGAACGGGCCCGCTGTTTTTACGGAGTTCAAAGGCTCGCTGACCGAGCAATACGTCGCACAGGAGCTTTTGCTCCAAGGCAAAACTCCCGCGTATTGGTCATCCTCCTCCGGCAATGCAGAGACTGACTTTGCCATCGACCATGCGGGGACCGTGCTTCCGCTCGAGGTCAAGGCGGCAGAGAACCTCAAAGCAAAGAGCCTGAGGATTGCCTGCGAGAAGTTCAAGCTCGAGCGCTGCGTGAGAACATCGTTAGCGGCATATAGAGACGAAGGCACGCTCGTCAATATTCCGCTCTGGGAGATTGGGCAAATCGACAAGCTGGCATAGACGCTGTGGAGGGGGTGCCCCGTAAGGAGTGTCCCAAACTGCCGGCAAAAAAGGAACGTCCCCATCTGCCGCATTCCCGAAGCAAGGCAACACCGATGTCTTGGCAACGGCAGCGAGCGGGCCGCATTTGAGACAAGGTGACGTGAAACGAAAGGGCGCTGACCTTCCGGTCGCGCCCTTGAAGTTGAACGTCAGATTGTACAGGTGCGGCCCGCGCAGCGTCGGCCGGTTACGGCGTTTGTAAAACGCCGTAACCCTAAAGCTCCGTGACCTCAACGCTGTCGTAGACCTCGTCCCAGCGATCCATGACCAGGTGACCGGTCTTGGGATCCATGGCGTTGAGCTTGCCGCAGGTATTGGCAGTCTTAAGTACGGTGATATCGTCGGCGCTGGCAGCAATAGCATGCGCAAAGCCGGCGATGGTCGAGTCGCCGGAACCCGTCGCGTTCACAGCGGCAATCGCGGGCGTCTTGGCGCGGAACGCACGACCCTCATGGAAGCCCACCGAGCCTGCGGCGCCCATCGAGACGACAACCCAGGGAATACCGGCAAAGCGACCATCGGCGGCAAGCGCCTCACGCAGTGCATCGACATCATCGGTCGTAAAGGACGTACCCAGCAGGCCGTTGATCTCGGTCAGGTTGGGCTTTACGAGCTCAGGCTTAGCGTCGGACTCCAGCGCGGCCTCCAGCGATGCACCCGAGGTGTCGAGCAGCACCTTGGCGCCCGCCTCCTCGGCGATCTTGACGAGCTCGGCATAGTAGCCGGCATCGACACCACGCGGCAGCGAGCCCGAAAGCGTCACAACGTCCGCCTTCGCTGCGAGCTCGGCAAACTTGGCCGTAAAGGCCTCGAGCTCGGCCGGGGCGATCTGCGGGCCGCTCTCCAAAAGCTCGGTCTGATTACCCTCGTGCAGAATATTCAGGCAAATGCGCGTCTCACCGGCGATGGGCACAAAGTCGTTCTTGACGCCATCGGCATCCATGAGCTCGGCCATATAGGCACCCATGTGTCCGCCGAGCAGACCGGTCGCGAGCACATCGTCGCCCAACTGCAGCAGCACACGGCTCACGTTGAGGCCCTTGCCGCCAGCGGTCTTTTCGGGCGTCACACGGTTCACGTCGTCGATGATCAGTTTGTCGAGCTGATAGCGCGTATCAATCGACGGGTTCATGGTAACGGTCAGAATCATGTTGAACTCCTGTTCCGGGGCACGACACGCGCGGCCCCAAACATACGATAGCTCGTTAAAGGATCTCGATCTCAAAGCCGCGGGTAACGGTCTCCCCCGGCTTGGCCACCAGGCAGCCGCGCTTGTGCTCCAGAATATCGTCCTCGTCGGAGCAGGTGGACAGGCCGCCCCACGGTTCCACGGCCACAAAGTCCCCCTCGGGCTTGCTCCACACAATCAGGTACGGCATATCGGGGAACGTCAGGCGCACGCCCTTGTCCTCGGTCTTCTTGGTCAGCGTAACCACGCGGCTCTCGAGCACGTCAAAGATGGTCTCCGCGAAGTCAAAGAGTTCGTGGGTCAGCGGCAGGTCATGGCCAACCATCGGGTTCTTGCTGCGACGCTCAACATCAATCAGGCCCGTCGAGGGAACGGCAGTACAGAGCTCGGCGGCCTCGCGCTGCTCAAAACGGAGCTCGTAGTCGTCATAGGACTCGCCCTCGTCGAGCGGGCACTTAAAGCCAGGGTGACCGCCCACAAAGAATGGCATGTCCTCGGTGCCCTCATTGGTCACCTCGTACGAAACGGCCACCTTTGCCGCATCGATCGTGTAACGAGCAACGATCTTAAACGGATACGGGTACTGCTCGAGCAACTCGGCATGGTCGGCAGAGCTTAGGCTCAGCGCAACCATGTTGTCGCTCTGCTCCTCGAGCTTCCACTCCTGTTTGCGCGCAAAGCCGTGGCGGGCGAGCTTAACCTCGCGGCCGCCCATGGTCATTGCGCGACCGTCACGAAGACCGCCGCAGATCGGGAAGCAAATAGGTGCCTGGCCCGACCAGACCGCCGGGTCACCCTGCCACAGGTACTCGCGACCGTCGGCCGCAATAGAAGTGAACGATCCGCCAGCCGTACTCAATGCCACACGAATAGAACCGTTATCAAGAACAAACTCCATAGGAGCCTTCCCTTTCTTACGACAGCCCGCCAAGTCAATAGGGCTGATAGAAAACCGGCCCGCGCCCCCTCACAGAAACGCGAGCCGTCAATTGAAAAGCTGCAAATCGCCAAGTACAGCCAAGAGCAAAGCACTCAAGCAAAGCAAGCAAACGTGTTATCGGAGCAGCTCGCCGTACCAGAACACTTCGCAACAACAGGGGCGATCTCACAGGTCACTCAAACGTCAGCGAGCGGCGCTCAGGTGCCCCAGGTCGCCGCGAAAGAGGAGCGACGCGTACTTCATGTACGCGAGCGACGGTTTGAGCGGCGAGATGGGGTGCCTGGGCGGCGCGCAGCGTCGACCCGTTACGCGGTTTGGTAAACCGCGCAACCTCCTTAGTCGTGGTACTCGCCGCGGTCCCACTTCTCGAGGAACTCGTCAAAGAAGTGCGGGTCAGCCTGAGCCTCGGCGTCGGCCTTATTGCAGGCGTCGATCTTGGCGATCAGGGCGTCGTGCTCGGGAGTCTTCTCGTAGGGCTCCTCCAGGAAGGCAAGCATGATATCGGCCATCAGGAACTCGCCGGTGATCTTGCCACCAAAGCCCACGATGTTGGCGTTGAGCTCGCGACGGGCATACAGGGCAGAGGTCATGTCGCGGACCAGGGCGCAGCGGGCGCCGGGGACCTTGTTGACGGCGTTGGTGATGCCGATGCCGGTGCCGCACAGGGCCACGCCAAAGTCGGCCTTGCCGCTGGCAACAGCCTCGCCCACGGCCTTACCGTAGATGGGATAGTGCGTACGGGTGTGGCTGTAAGTGCCGCAGTCGAGCACCTTGTAACCAGCCTGCTCCAGGCGGTCGGCCAGATAGATCTTCTCGTCCGTAACGATATGGTCGCAACCGATTGCGATGGTCTTCTTCATCAGAACGTCCTTTCGTCTGAATTCACAAGTTGAGGTAGAAGTTCGAGTTCTCGGTGGCTCTCGTTAGGCCATCTTGTTGAGCATGTCGACACGGATCTGGTGACGGCCGCCGGCGTACTGGGCGCGCAGGAACTCGCGGGCGATCTTCTTGGCGACCTCGGTGCCCACAACGCCCGGACCCATGGTGACCATGCGCGAGCCGTTGTGCTCGCGGGTCATGTAAGCGGAACGCTCGTCGGAAATGTTGGCGACGACCATGCCCTTGATCTTGACGGCGGCCATATAGGAGCCGACGCCGTACTTATCGAATGCGAAGCCCTGGGAATCCTTGTGCTCCAGCAGGTCCTTGGCAACGGCGGTCGCGGAATCGACAAAGTCCGCGGCAGGGGTCTCGGAATAGTCGACGACCTCGTGACCGTCGGCGATGAGCATCTCCTTGATGGACTCCTTCATCGACATACCGTCGGCATCGGAAGCGATTACAACCCTCATGACATCCTCCTTGAGAGATACGCAGGTGCGTAGTTTCTGTTTGGAAGTGTTGAATCGCATTCAGGTCCGGGCATCTGAATGTGCGGTTCTTCACTGTTCATGTTTATTTGAACACATTCGAACAGTAACTGCAACAACTATTTGTTTGTCTTTGTTCTTTTTTGAGCAAATACCGTTCACAGGTGATTGCTGACCGTTTGGACCCGGCGCGGACGTAGCGACCATGTGTTCAACAAACAAAAGGGCGGCCGAGAACGTGTCTCGGCCGCCCTTCGGCGGTATTCCCCGGTACATACAGCTGTTTTAGCTACTCAGACTGCCCGCCCTTTTTAGCGTGCTTGGAAGGAGCACTCAAAAAGCGGCCCGTCAGATAGTTCGCCGGGCCGGAGAT
>JAIHTM010000208.1 GCA_022713905.1 Collinsella sp. | reverse complement strand
GGCTCAAAGTCCTTGACCTCGTGCGGCAGCGAGCGCATGACATCGGTGGGAATGTAGGGCGGGTTGGAGACGAGTACGTCAAAGGTGCCCCACTCTTCGCGGGGAATGGAACTCACCAGGTTCGTGAGGCTAAAGGCGACCTCGTCGGACGTGAGACCAAGCGCATCGCGGTTTTTGGTAGCAAGGTCGATGGCGCGCGGCTCGATATCGGTAGCAGTACAGGTGACATGGCCGCGACGCTCCCAGGCAAGCGAGAGCGAGATGCAGCCCGTGCCGCAGCCGACCTCGAGAACGCGGGCGATGCGGGGCTCGGCTGGGGCAGGTACGTTGGCCTCGGCGGCATCTTGCGCGGGAGTCGCCTGTTGGTCGTTGTCCTCAATGGCGATGCCGTATTCGTCGAGCTCGGGCTCGGGGGTTTCCACGGCCTCTGCTTCTGCCGCCTGCGCGGCGGCTTCCTCGGCCTCGCGATCGGCAAGTTCCTCGGCATAGGCGCGGCTACCGAGCACGTCGCTACCCAGCGCCGCCTCATCGGCAGCCGTCAGGTTAGCGGCACGGCGCTCGGCGGTCGCGCGTTCGTCTGCCAGCGCCGCCTCGGCTTTGCGAGCCTGCTCGACCTCATCGTTCCAAGGCAGCTCCACGCGCTGGCGGGCAGCGGCCTCGGGGCTCAGTACCTCGGCATCCAGATAGTCCAGGACTTCCTCGACGAGCATCTCGGTCTCGGGGCGCGGGATGAGCACGCCGGGGGCGCACGCGACGTCGATCATGCGAAACTGCGTGCTACCGGTGATGTACTGCAGCGGCTCGCCCTTCGCGCGTCGGACGACTGCCGCGTGCATGGTCTCGAGCTGCGCTGCGTCGAGCGTCTCGTCCATGCGCATATACAAGTCGATACGCGCCAGGCCCGTTGCCGCACACAGCAGCCACTCGGCAGAAAGACGGGGATGCTCCTCACCGCGCTCGGCCAGGTACTCCTTGGTCCACTCGAGACAACGCTTGATGGTCCAGATCTCGTTTGCCATGGGGTCCTCCCCTCTTAAGCGCCAGGCGGCGCGCGAATGTCGGAGCAGATTGTACGCGAGGCCAGCGCTTGGCAAGGGACGATTGAAGGCGATTATCGAGAATCAGCCCAGATTTTTGCTTGGATTGCAATCGAAGCGTTCATTCGCCGACGTCTAAATCTGCATCCGTCAAGCTTTTGGCAAGGTTGCCCCAAAACTGACCAATATCTAACCAAGAACTTGCCAAATCACTTGACGCGCGACGCATCAAAAATCGCCCCGCAACTTCTTGAACGATTTTTTGAGCATTATTTTCAATAGCAGATGAAGGCTGCTGATTACTTTAAGCAGTTAGACAGCTTAATTTCTAACAAAGCAGATTAAATAAACTTGAAAAGTAATTTACCCAACCTAGTCATTTAAGAACGTCCCCAATGACTACCCCGCATCCGGAGCAAGGCAACGCCGCAGGTAGAGGGCGGACAGCGAAAACGCCCCTAAGCGAGCAAGGTGACGTGAAATGAAAGGGCGCTGACCTTCTGGTCGCGCCCTTGAAATTGAACGTCAGATTGCCGCTTAGGGGCGTTTGCAGCGTCGAGCAGTTACGGCGTTTGGTAAAACGCCGTAACTCCCTAGCTCATCATGGCATTCATCATCTCGTTGGTTGCGGAATCGTCGGCAGACCACTCGCCGTCGTCATTGCAGGAATACTTGAAGGTGACCTTGGTGTCCTTGGTCTTAGCAGCCTTGGTCACATCGACCATAACCTGACCGGCCATCTTGTACAGCTCGTCATCGGAAGGCATCGAATCGAGCGCAGCGACCTTCTCCTGGTACTGGGTGGCAAAATCCTCAACGATCTGGTTCATGGACTTGCAGGTAATGGTGACCTCGGCAGTCGCGGTGCCCTTGTCCTCGTCGACCGTCACGTCGCCGATCTTGTAGTCAAAGCCCTCGAGATAGCTCTTGGCATACTCCTTGGGATCGATGCCCAGCTGCTCGAACTCGTCGCCCGAAGTCTCTTCCAGGCCGGCGAGGAAGTCGTCGCCACCGTTCTTGACCTCGTCAAACTGCGTCGTAAGATCCTCGGTGATGAGCTCCTCAACCGAAGGACCTCCGCAGCCGGAAAGCACAACCACGCACGCGACCAGAACAGCCATCAGGGGCACAAGCAGCAGCTTCTTTTTCATGAGATTCCTCCCAACAAGCGGCACCGCGCTTCCCGACGCGGTGCACGTCGTAACAATAAGGCCATACTAGCAGCTAACGAACACCCCCGGCAAAGCAAAGGCGCAGTCGGCTCGATTTGACGTCCGAACGGTTTACCGGTCCGCCCAACGCGCAATAAAACGTTCCGCCGCATTGTAATAAAAAAGGGTGGTCGAACGATTCGACCACCCCAAAACACCCTTATGTTGCCGCAGCTTACTTGCGAACGACCTTGACGATGACATCGCCGGCGGCGACAGCGGAGTCAGCCTCGACGGCGAGCTCGACGTCGGCGAACTCGGCGGTGTTGGACACAGCCACGACGACGCAGTCCTTATAGCCGGCAGCGGCGATCTTGGCGCGGTCGATCTTGAGCATGGGCTGGCCAGCCTTAACGACATCGTCAGCCTTGACGAAGCCCTCGAAGCCGTCGCCGTTCATGTTGACGGTATCGACGCCAACGTGCACCAAAACCTCGATGCCGCTATCGGACTGCAGGCCCACGGCGTGACCCATGGTGACGGTCACCTTGCCGTCGCAGGGAGCGTAGACCAGGTCGTCCTCGGGCCACACGGCGCAGCCCTTGCCCAGCACCTCGCCGCTAAAGACGGGATCGGGCACGTCGGCCATCTTGATGACCTTGCCCTTGACGGGCGAGCACAGCACGTCGGCGCCGGCAGAAGTAGAGATGGAGGCAGGAGCAGCGGCAGCCGCGGGCTCAGCCTTCTTCTTGAACATGTCAAACAGACCCATACGTTTTCTCCTCTTGATTAAGCGCAACGTTATGCGCATGCCTATGGTGATTATAGTGCCAAATGGCCAAATTGCTAAGGTAAGAGCTCGAGTCGAGAGCCCTTCCAGGCCCTTCCCAAAACCTTTTCCCCAGTGGCACTCATATTGTCGATTAATCCTCGATAAGCCCCAGGCGAACGAAAGCGTTCCAGATGCCGCCGTCATCGACGTCGGTGGTCACGCAATCGGCTGCCTGTCCGGCGTTCGGCAGAACGCCGGAACTCAATCGCCGAAACTCAATTACTCCAGGCCCTCGGCGCCGTTGGACTTGATGATCTTCTGGTAGGCGTAGAAGCTGTCCTTGCGGCGGCGCTCGTAGGTACCGGTGCCGTCATCGTACTTATCGACGTGAATAAAGCCGTAGCGCTTGCGCATCTCGCCGGTGCCGGCGGACACCAGGTCGATGGGGCCCCACCAGGTGTAGGCGATCAGGTCAACACCATCGGCGACGGCCTCGCCCATGGCCTTGATGTGGCTGCGCAGATAGGCGATGCGGTACGGATCGTGAATGGAGCCATCGTCCTCGACCTCGTCGTAGGCGCCCATGCCGTTCTCGACCACCATCAGCGGAATCTCGTAACGGGCGTAAATCTCGTTGAGGGCGATGCGCAGGCCCAGCGGGTCAATCTGCCAACCCCAGTCGGTGGACTCCAGGTAGGGGTTTTTGCCGCCAAAAGTCATGTTGCCCTCGGTCATCTCGTGGTCCTTGTGGGTGCCCACGGTACCGGACATGTAGTAGCTAAAGGTGTAGAAGTCGACCTTGCCGTCGGCGATATCCTGCAGGTCGCCGTCCTCCATTGCGAGCTCGACACCGCGCTCGGCCCAGAAGCGCTTGGCATAGAACGGGTACTTGCCGCGCACCTGCACGTCGGAGCAGTACCAGTTCATGGAGTTCATCTGCTGCTGCGTGGCGAACACGTCGGCCGGATCGCACGTAGCGGCATAGGAGAGGATGAAGCAATCCATGTTGCCCATCTTGAACTGCGGGTAGTGCTCGTGGGCATAGCGCACGACGCGACCGCTGGCGACAAACTGGTGATGCAGCGCCTGCATACGAGCCTGCGGCGTGGTGTGGACCGCCGACGCCGGACCCTCAAAGCCCTGAATCATGCTGGTCTCAAAGAGGTTCCCCATGTCCTGAGTACCGCAGTTGATCTCGTTGAAGGTGAGCCAGAACTTGACCTTGTCTTGATAGCGGTCGAAGACGGTCTGGCAGTACTTCTCAAAGAAGCCGATGAGCTCGCGACTCGCCCAGCCGTTGTATTTCTCGACCAGGTGATAGGGCATCTCGTAGTGCGAGAGGGTCACGAGCGGCTCGATATTGTGGGCACGCAGGCAGTCGAAAACGCGGTCGTAGAAGGCGAGGCCGGCCTCATTGGGCTCAGCGTCGTCGCCGTTGGGGAAGATACGGCTCCAGGAGATGGACATGCGGAACATATTGAAGCCCATCTCGGCGAACAGCGCGATGTCTTCCTCGTAGTGATGGTAGAAATCGATACCGTCATGATTGGGGTAGAAGCGGTTGGGGTCGATGTCGATCGTAATCTGACGCGGCTCCTTGTAGCTGCCTCCCAAGAAGTGGTCGTCGACGGAAGGACCGCGGCCGTCCACGTTCCAAGCGCCCTCAAACTGGTTGGCGGCAGTGGCGCCACCCCAATAGAAACCCTTGGGGAACTTGATGTTTGCCATGAGCATCTCCTTTGCATCGCGGGTCGATAATCCGAGTATCGCCCACGCGCGGGACGGGCAGAAGCGGGCGCGCCAAACCCGACACTTCTTTTCGCGCCCACGGACCGCCTCCGCCCCGACCCTGACACTTCCTGATACCGACCAAAAAGGGACAGGTTTATTT
>JAIHTM010000207.1 GCA_022713905.1 Collinsella sp. | reverse complement strand
GTTGGCGGTGCTGACGTTGATGACAGCGCTGTTTTATCGGCTGAAAAGTCGCTTATGGCGAATGTCTTAAGGCACTGGGGCACCGTGAATTTGTGGAGGCAGTGGCACGTCGCGCCGGGACGCCATTGTTTGGGCGCGCCCGTTCTCGTCTACAATATCGTGCAGACGAAGGAGAGGCGCGCCCATGATCAAGATGTTTGCGAGTGACTTAGACGGAACGCTGCTGAACGCCCTGCACGAGGCCGACGGAACCATCCGTCGTGCCATTCGCGAGCTGACCGAGGCTGGCCTGCATGTGGTTCCCGCGACCGGACGCTCGACGCTGCCGATCGGCGAGCATGGCTTTACGGGCCTGGCGCTTGACGCCTGCTGCTCCAATGGATCAATCGTGCGCGATAGTCATGGCGAGGTGCTCAAGACCTGGACCATCGACCCACAGATCACCGAGGAGCTGCTCAAGGAGTTTCCGGATATCTGTTTTGACTGCTCCACGCCCGATGGCATGTTTTCGAGCGGTTCGTTCGAGATGCATCAGGCGGGCTTTAAAAAGGACAACCCCATCAAGCGTATTGTGATGCGCGGCATGCGTGCGCGCGGCGGGTATCACGAGGAGCAGTACTTCGACCAGTCGATCGGTGACATCCTGCGCCATGACGTGTGCAAGATTAACTGCCGCGTGATCTCGCCCGAGCTGGAGCGCGACCTTAAGGCATATCTGGCCGAGCGTTCGGACCGTGTGGTCAACGCGCCGTTTGATCCGGTGATGTTCGAGATCACGGACGTGACGTGCAACAAGGGCGAGAGTGTGGCTTGGCTGGCGGGCTACTACGGTATTGCCGAGGATGAGGTCGCGGTCTACGGCGACGGCGGCAACGACATCGCCATGCTCAAGCGTTTCCGTCGCAGCTATGCCACCAAGAATGGCAGTGACGCGGCCAAGGCCGCCGCGAGCGCGACTATCGGCAGCTGCATGGTCCACGCCGTCCCCAAACACATGCTCGCCACCATGTGCAAGCAAAACTCCCGCACCGTCATCGAATAATGTGACAAAGGGACTGTCACTTTGTCACATGGGAGATGCCGGCTTTTGGCGTATAGGACTGTCACGCTTTCGCCACCAACAAATTTCGAGTTATTCGGCCTGTCGGAGGTCGTTAAATGGCTAAAGATGCCCTCTCGGGAACATTCATGCCTCTAATGGTGTTTGATTCGGTGACGTAAGTGCGCAAATGGGCATGTATGCGCTCAAATAAGAACAAAAACCTCAGATAATCCCGGCGGTGCATTTATACAGAACCAGCAGCGTGGCCGAATAACTCGAAAAATGTAGGTGGCAGTTCGGCGACAAGCTCGGGCATGGCAAAGGAACTGTTCCTTCGCCATGCCCGAGTTTCGATCTTCTGATATGCGAACAAACATTCGCATATCTAACTGCGCTTTGATAGAATTGATACTGTTGGCGGCAGTTCCATGTGCCGGGCAACGCCCTCCATCTGATGGGAGGTGATGCCCATGACCGATCTGATTGATTTCGTGAGACTTTTGACCGCTTTGGTCTCGTTCTTCACGGCGCTCGTCGGGCTTTCCGAGGCACTCAAGCAACGTTCGAAGCAACGTAAAAGGGGTCGCTGCCGCTAAGGCGTTGACCCCTTAATCCAAGCAACGGCGCTGCCCAGCTTTCCAGAACTTGGGCTGCCGTCGACACTATTCTACCCACGAATGACATTTTGGACAATCGGTAATGCCGCTCTAAAAGCCTGGCACAACTGGCACAACCTAGGCGGTCGCTGGATGTGACAAAGAGGCTGCCCCTTCGTCACATCCCAAATATTGCCTTTACGTGTTGATGCACACGGTGTGCAATAATACTCGCACTGTGCAATAGCGCACAGGTTGAGTAACAAGGAGGACGCTTGTCCCAGCTCGAGAAATGCGATCGCCGGTCCCTTCGCTCGCAGCGTGCCCTTCGCCAGGCGCTTGCCAGCGAGCTTGCCGAAAGCGGCGACCTTTCGCGCATTAACGTCGCGTCGCTCACCGAGCGCGCCGGTCTTACACGCCGCACGTTCTATTCGCACTACCGCGATATCCCCGACTTTATCAGCCAGATCGAGGACGGCCTGCTTGCCGAGATTCGCGAACGGGTGGAGCTTATCACCGCAGCTCAATTACCCGATCTTTACCGCAATATCGACGAGCTCGAGCCGGCACCCGGTTCGGTTGAGCTGCTTCGCTATCTTGCGGCTAATCGCGACCTTATCGGGGCCCTGCTGGGCCCGGGCGGCGACCCCGCCTTTATTAAAAAGATCATCGATACCGCACGCGAGGCCGTGGTGCCGCGTGCACAGACGGGCATTTTGGGTTTGGCGCTGGGCACCTTCTTTGACTACTACGTCACCTATGTCGTGAGTGCCGAGGTCGGCATGATCCAACGTTGGTTTGAGCGTGACCTTTCTGAATCGCCCGAGACCATGGCGCGCATTATGACGGTCATCGCTTTTGTGCGCCCTGGTGACCTGTATGGCCAACCCATCGATATCAACGTGCCGGAATACGGCATGAAGCTATTGAACCTGCAGCTCGAGGATGCGGCCGACACCGTCGCAGCTGTCGAGTCAAACAACTAAGAGGAGAGACAATGAGCAAACTCGTCGAGGGCATCAAGGACCGTATGGTCGCTGCCGCGCGTGAGGCTGCACCCGCCGTGGTGGATGCCGCGCAGAAGGCCGCGACCGCGGCTGCCGAGAAGGTCGCCGAGGCAGTTGCCGAGGCCAAGAACGCGGCAGGGGAGGCGTCCGTCACCAGCGAGCCCGCCACCGCCGCTGAGCCCGTAGCCGCCGCCCACGCCCCCGAAGGCGCGATCTTCAACCCCGAGAACGCTCGCGGCAACCTGCACTTGGGCATCGATGTGGGCTCCACCACCGTCAAGCTTGCCGTGCTCAATGACGACAACCAGATCGTGTACGCCAAGTACCAACGCCACCACACCGACGTCCGCGCTTGTGCCCGCGACCTGTTCGAGGGCGCTGCGACCGTGCTGCCGACGGCCCAGATGACCTGCGCCATCACCGGCTCGGGCGGCCTGCTGCTGTCCCAGTGGCTCGACCTGGAGTTTGTCCAGGAGGTCATCGCCAGCAAGCGTGCCGTCGAGACCCTCATCCCGGCCACCGATGTCGCCATCGAGCTGGGCGGCGAGGACGCCAAGATCATCTACTTCGACAACGGCATCGAGCAGCGCATGAACGGCACCTGCGCCGGCGGCACGGGCGCGTTCATTGACCAGATGGCAACCCTGCTGCACACCGATGCCAGTGGCCTCAACGAGCTCGCGGCCAACGCCACCACCATCTATCCCATCGCCAGTCGTTGCGGCGTTTTTGCCAAGACCGACGTGCAGCCGCTGCTCAACGAGGGTGCCCGCCCCGAAGACGTGGCTGCCTCCATCTTCCAGGCTGTCGTGACCCAGACCATCTCGGGCCTGGCGTGCGGCCGTCCCATCCGCGGCAACGTCGCCTTCCTGGGCGGCCCGCTGCAGTATCTCTCCGAGCTGCGCCACCGCTTCTACCTCACGCTCAATCTGGACGAGGAGCACCGTATCGTGCCCCAAAACGCCCACCTGTTTGTGGCGAGCGGCGCCGCCATGGCGCATGAGTCCAACAAGCTCAGCACGTTCCCGCAGCTCATCGAGGCCATCGACAGCCTGGGCGACACGCAGGGCGCCGAGGTTGAGCGCCTGGATCCGCTCTTTGCCACCGACAAGGACTTTGCCGAGTTCAAAACCCGCCACGACCAGGAAGTCGTCCCCAAGGGCAAGCTCGACGGCTACACCGGCCGCGTGTTCATCGGTATCGACGCCGGCTCCACCACCATGAAAGCCGCGCTCGTGGGCGAGGACGGTCAGCTGCTGCACACCTGGTACGGCAACAACAACGGCGACATCCTAGGCACGGCCAAGGTCATCATGGCCGATTTCTACAACCACATCCCCGCGGGCTGCACCATCGGCCACGTGACCACCACGGGCTACGGTGAGGCGCTGCTCATCGAGGCTCTCAAGGCCGACTCCGGCGAGATCGAGACCGTCGCGCACCTGCGCGGCGCCAAGGCGTTCCTGCCCGGCGTCGAGTTCATCCTGGACATCGGCGGCCAGGACATGAAGTGCCTGCGCGTCAAGGACGGCGTGATCGAGCACATCATGCTCAACGAGGCCTGCTCGTCGGGTTGCGGTAGCTTTATCGAGAGCTTCGCCGTCTCTATGAACATGGACGTGCGCGCGTTCGCCAACGCTGCCATCCATGCCAAGGCCCCGGTCGACCTGGGCAGCCGCTGCACGGTCTTTATGAACTCGCGCGTCAAGCAGGCGCAAAAGGAAGGCGCCACGGTGGGCGACATTGCAGCCGGCCTGTCCTATTCCGTCATCAAGAACGCCTTGTTCAAGGTCATTAAGCTGCGCGACCCCAAGGAGATTGGCAGCCAAGTGATCGTCCAGGGCGGCACCTTTATGTCCGACGCTACGCTGCGTGCGTTTGAGCAGCTCACTGGCGTTCACGCCGTGCGTCCCGACATCGCCGGCTGCATGGGTGCCTATGGTGCGGCCCTGCTCGCCCGCGATCGCGCCGGTGCCGATGGCACCTCGACCATCCTTTCGGCTGAGGACATCGCGCACCTTACCGTGACGCAAAAGCATGTCCGCTGCGGTCGCTGCTCCAACAACTGCCAGCTCACCGTCAACGACTTTGGCGGCGGCAGGCGCTTCATTACCGGCAACCGCTGCGAGAAGGGCGCCGGCCACAAAAAGCAGAAGACCGAGGCCCCCAACCTCTTCAAAAAGAAAAACGAGTTGCTGTTTAACCG
>JAIHTM010000206.1 GCA_022713905.1 Collinsella sp. | reverse complement strand
GGTAGGCAGGGACCTGTGCCGCGGCATCGCCCAGGCAGGCGCGCAAGGTGCGCTCCCCCGTCTTGCCAAAATCGAGCGCATGGCGCGCACTCGGGTTCGTGGACATGAGCACGTCCTTGCGCGCGGTCTGGGACCACTGCACGGCATTGACGAGCGCGACCTCCTCACCCGAAAGAATCTCGGGGACGGTCTCGGTAAACTGATTCCAGCGAGATTTGCTGCTCGAAAGCATCGTGCCCACGAGCACGGCATAGCCGCGCTTGAGGTCCTCGGGATCGGCCTCGCGAACGAGGTCGAGGTCGCACACGACCAGGCCCGGCTCGGGACGGAACGCGATGGCGGGAAGCGCGTTGGCCGCAGAAGAGACGAGCGGCTCCATGGTCGTCGCGACCGTAAGCATGGCGTCGAAGGTTGTCGGCAGCAAGGCGCACTCGGTGCGGCCACACCACTGGTTGGCACACCAGCAAACGACCGAGCAGGTCGCCGCGTCACCGACGGCGACGACAAGGTCATCGCGGGTAATACCGTTGCAAGACAGAGCACCAAAGACGACATCGGCATCGGCCAGCGTGGCGCCGGCAGGCGAAACCTCAAGGATGAGTTGTGACACGGCAAAACCGGCATCGACCAGAGCATGCTCGACGACCTCGCCAAAACGCTCGGACGTGCCGGCGTTCCAGACCACCATCGCGCGCTTGGGCTTACCCACAGCCGAGGCAAACATGCGCGACAGCTCATCGAACGCGCCCAGTCCGACGCGGACATCGACGCTGCGGTTTTGGAAATTGATAAGTTGACGGCGAATCATAGCAGTCCACGCTCCAAAAGCATCTCGGCACAAACGTAGGAAACGTCCTCGAAGGACTTATTGCGAATATCAAGGGTAAGGTCAGCGGCCCGGCGATACAGCGGACGGCGATGCTCAAACAGGCGCGCAGCATGCTCGGGCGAACGGAAATCGGGGCGCGTATCGGACCGACGAATCTGGCGAATCGAATCCTCAAAGTCGCCCTCGAGGTACACACACGTACCCATTTCGTGCATCAGCTCAATATTCACCGGCGTCTCGACAATGCCGCCCCCGCACGAAACCAACAGGCTGCGCTCGCTTTGGAGCGAACGGAGCGCCGAGGTCTCGAGCTCGCGAAAACGATCCTCGCCCTCGGTCTCAAATATCTCGGTTACCGACTTGCCGCAACGGCGCACGACCAGGCGGTCGGTATCGATAAAACGCCTCTTGAACATGGTGCCGACGTTGCGCGCAAGCGTAGACTTGCCCGCGCCCAAAAAGCCGATAAAGAAGATATGGTCACAGCCGTGTTTGGTGTGCTGGGACATAGCGAGACCTATTCCTCGCAGGGAAGGTCGCGCAGGGCCCGGCGCTCAAAGATACGGAAGACCTGCGTATACCACAGGTCCTGGGTCGCCTGCGGCTTGACCAGGATGGTATCGACGCCGGCGAAGTTGCCGCTCCACACGTCCGTGTAAAGCTGATCACCGATCAGCACCGCCTCGTCGGCCGTGGCGCCGAGGCGCTTAAGACCCGCCTTGAGGGCAAACGGCGCCGGCTTCATGGCGTGGCTGATGGCCTCGAGCCCCAGCTCGCGTGCAGAGCTCATGACCTGGTCACGATGCCAGTTGTTGGACACCATGCACAGCTTAAAGCCTTTGGCGCGGGCGGCGTCGAGCCAAGCGGAAACCGCGACGGGAACCTGCTCGGTGTCGCGCGGCACCAGGGTGTTATCGCGATCGAGCAGAATGGCGCGTTTGCCGTCGGCCCAGAGGGTATCAAGGTCGATGCGATCGACCGAGGCAACGTATCGTTTGGGGCTAAAAATCCTCATGCTAATTCCAAGACTGTTGATGCTCTTCGTAGGTTTGCGAGAAGTATTCCTCGTCCTGCGTAATGTAGAAATACAGGTCATCGGAGTCGGTCGGCTCAAGCGTGGCCTTGAGTGCCTCGAGCGACGGAGAGCAGATGGGCGTGGGCGGCAGGCCCTCATGCTTATAGGTGTTATACGGGCTATCGCTCTGCAGGTCGTCGGCGGTAACCTCGCCACCGGTGACATACATCATGGTCGCATCGCTGTTGAGATAGCGCAGACCGTCGAGCTTGCCGGCAAGGCGGTTGTAGAAGACCGAGGCCACGTGCGCACGTTGATCGGCGTTGAGGCCCTCGCGCTCAACGATAGAGGCCAAGTTGACGATGTCGTAGTCGGACATCTCCACACCATAGCGCTCCTTGATCTTGGCTTCGCAGCTCGCAAAGTCAAGCGACTTGTACTCGGTCTTAAACTGATCGAGCATAGCGCGAATCACGTCATCGGCCGTCGGCGAATCGCCCAACGAATAAGTCTTGGGGAACAAGAAACCCTCAAGCGAGTCGTTGGCGGCGCCCTTAAGGAAGCTATAGTCGTCCACGTAGTTGGAGGCCTTGGCCTGGTTGAGGAAGTCTTCCTTAGAGATGCCGTCGTAGGCCTGGGCCACACGGTCGGCGACTTGATCGACCGTTAGGCCCTCAGGGATAGTCAGCGCATTGGAGCCCGCGTTGGGACCTTCCATGAGCTGCTGAACAACCTTGGTCGCGTCCATGAGTGTGGTGAACGAATAGGTACCAGGCTTGAGCGACATATCGGCGTTAAGCTTTTTCACCGCCGCATAGTAATCCTTGGGATTCTCGACGATATGGTTCTCGGAGAGAATCGAGGCGATCGTATCGCCCGAAGCACCATCAGGAATGGTCACCGTAACCTGCTGACCAGCCGTGACCTTGGTGTCCCCACCGGCAAAGAAGCCCTTGACGGCCGGCACGACAAAGAAAGCGATCGCAACAAGCGCGAGCACCGCCACCACAACGCCGATGATCATGGGAACCGGAGAACTCTTCTTTTGAGCACCGCGACGAGCATGCGTGTTGTAGCTCGAGCGGGTCGCCGGAGCAACGCCATGCGAACCGCGAGTGTGATGCGAATGCGATTGAGGGGCCTGAGTTCGCTGGGTAGCTGCCTGCTGCTTAAAGCGGGTACCGCCTGCAGGCTGGGCCGTACGAGCAGTGGGCTGCTGAGCCGCGTGAGAAGCCGAATGCTGAACCGAACGAGCAGAAGGCTGCTGACCCGTCCGTTGAACAGGTTGGGCCGAATGAGAGAAGGACTGCACCGAGCGCGAGACAGGCTGAGCTGCGCGCTGCGTCGGCTGTGCCGGACGCTGGCCAGGCTGGGCAGGGCGCGACGCCGGCTGCCGTGTACGATTCTGCTGGCGCGGATCGGAAGCGCTAGGCATGCGAAACCTCCTCGTTTTTACGATCGAGCCACGTCTGCAAAAACAGGCTGGCGGCAATCATGTCGATCTTGCCCCTCATCTGCTTTTCGTTGAGGCCCTGCTCGCGCAGGATACGCTTGGCCTCTTGCGAAGACAGACGTTCGTCCTCAAACTCCAGTGGAAGATCGAGCTTGTCGGCAATCTTTTGCGCCACGGCGGCAACGCGCTCGGCCTGGGGGCCGGGCTCACCGGCCATGGTCAAGGGACGTCCGCTAACCAGAATGTCGGGCTCATAGTCCTCGACCAGGTAGCGGAACGTCTTGGCCATACCGGTGACCTCGGCGGCCGGGAGCACCTTGACGGGCATAGCCATCTTGCCATCACGGCTCGAGACGGCGATGCCAATCCTGGTCTCCCCTATGTCCAGCGCAAGCGCGACCACAGTGACTTCTTAGATTCTTAGGCGCCGAGCGCGGTCTTGACGGCCGCGAGGGCATCGGCGATGCCGGCGGCATTCTTGCCACCGGCCTGGGCCATGTTGGGACGGCCGCCGCCGCCACCGCCTACAAGACCAGCTATGGCTTTAATCAGGTTGCCTGCGTGGGCGCCCTTTTTCTGAGCGGAATCTGTGGCTGTTGCCATCAGGTTTACCTTGCCGTCCTGCTCGCAGGCCAGTACAATGACGCCTTCTCCCAGCTTGTCCTTTAACTGGTCGCCTAAGTTTCTCATGCCGTTCATGTCCACTCCGGCCACCCTGGCTGCCAGAACCTTAAGTCCGTTTACTTCCTTGACCTGGCTCATAACATCTCCCAGAGAGTCATTGGCAAGCTTGCTCTTAAGCTTCTCATTCTCGGAGTGAAGGGTCTTAATCTCCTCCAGAAGGGACTGTATCTTGGAAGTCAGCGCGGACGGTGTTGTCTTGGCTGTCCTGGCCGCCTCCTGAAGCTCCTCTTCCACCTCCTGATAATGTTTCATAAGCCCCTCGGATGTAAGCGCCTCAATACGCCTTACACCGGCGGCAATACCAGCCTCGGAAATAATCTTAAAATATGCAATGGTGCCTGTATTCGGCACATGGGTGCCGCCGCAGAGCTCTGTGGAGAAATCTCCCATGCGCACCACGCGCACCTTATCTCCGTATTTTTCACCGAACAGAGCCATGGCTCCTGTTTTCTTGGCTTCCTCCAGTGTCATAACCTGGGTGATGACCGGAAGGGATGCCTGGATTTCCTGGTTCACCAGTTCCTCCACCTTCTTAATCTCATCCGGTGTCATGGCTGAAAAATGGGTAAAGTCAAAACGCAGCCTGCCAGCGTCCACGTAGGAACCAGCCTGCTCCACATGGTCTCCCAACACCTTGCGCAGAGCCTTCTGAAGCAGATGGGTGGCGCTGTGGTTTTTGCAGGTAAGAGCGCGGTTGTGGGCACATACAGACAGAGTCACGTTTTCTCCCACCTGGAACATGCCTTTTGTCATAACGCCCACATGGCCTACCTTGCCGCCCTGAAGGTGTATGGTGTCTTCTACCTTAAAGGCGCCGTTTTCATTGGAGATAACACCTGTATCTCCCTGCTGGCCGCCCATGGTTCCGTAAAAC
>JAIHTM010000205.1 GCA_022713905.1 Collinsella sp. | reverse complement strand
CACCATGTGATGCATTGGGGTCAGGTTACTTTGCACCAATCGCGGCGATAAAACAGCCGTCTACCGGATTGGTAAAGTGTTTATCATCAAGGTAGAGGGACGGTCGCTATACTTTCAAGAGATTGCGCGAATACTCGGAAGGAGCGAGATGGGCAACAAAGTTACTCTCAAGCAGATTGCCCAGGAGGTGGGGCTTTCCCCTTCGTCGGTCTCGCTTGTCCTTAACAACCGGCCTTGTCGCATCTCGGAAGAAAACCGCAAGCTCATCAAGGAGGTTGCGGCGCGCAACCACTATGTTCCTAACCAGATCGCGCGCAGCCTGGTCATGCGCGAGTCGCGCACGCTGGGCCTTATCGTTCCCAATATCGAGAGCCGCTTTTTTGCCTCGCTCGCCGGCAGCCTGGAAAAGCGCTGCCGCGAGGACGGCTACGCGCTCTTTATTACCAGCTCGGGTGGAAGCGCCGAGGACGATCTGGAGCTCCTGCGCCAGCTGGTGACGCGTGGCGTCGATGGTGTGTTCTTGGTCGTGGGTGACGAGTTCTCCGACGACCGTGCCCTGCGCGAAGAAGTCAGCCATCTGCCCATCCCGGCCGTGATGGTTGACCGTGCCATTGAGGGACTCGAGTGCGACAAGGTGATGTTCGACCACGAGATGGGCGGCTATATGGCCACCCGCTATCTAATCGAGCAGGGCCACCGTCGCATTGCCTGCTTGGTTAATGCGCGCCGTTCCAATACGGGTCGTAAACGTCTTGCCGGCTACGAGCGTGCGCTGCGCGAGGTTGGCCTGCCGATCGACGCGCGTTTGGAGTTTGAGAGCGAGTACTACATTCCGAGTGCATACGAGGCCTCGGAGGCGGTACTTGCAACCGATGCCACTGCTGTGTTCGCAAGCTCGGACAACATTGCGCTGGGTCTGCTCAAGCGCCTGCATGAGATGGGTAAGAGCATCCCGGGCGATATCTCGGTCGTAAGCTATGACAACTCGGCGGCCGACGTTCTCTTTGAGCCGGCGCTGACCGCGATCGAGCAGGATCCCGGCGTGCTCGCGGAGCATGCTTTTGGCTGCATGTCCAAGCGTCTTGCCGGTAGGGGCGGTAGACGTGCCGAAGAGGTCGTTCTGGAGCCGGCGCTTATCGTTAAGGACAGCGTGCTCGAGCTTACCGAATGTAGCTAAGCGTACTTGCTTGTTTGCATAGATTGCATGCGGAGTGTCCGCTATTTGCCGGCAGGCACCCCGGCCCTCGTCCGTGAACTCTTCCGCTGGGCGAGCCATAGACGCCGCGCACCGATAGGGTAAGGCGGCGGCTTGAAATTGGTGCTATATTCAGCTTGAGTTGTTTAATACTAGTACGGGAGGCTGATATGGGGCTGTTCAAGAAGAAAAACCCGCAGGATGCCTTTGATCCCGATGTGTTTACCATCACGGATACGATTTTGGACCCGCCGCGGTTTACGTTTTTGCCGGCTATCTACCAGGATGCCACGCATCGCAAGTGGGCCGTACATCAGCGCGGCGGCGAGCCGAAGATTTTTGACTATGCGGACGTGTTGCAGTGCGAAGTGGCCGAGGCGGGCGATCCGGAGGCCGAAGAAGCGGTCTCTAAACAGGAATTTGCCCAGCGTATCCTGGCAAATCCTGCCAAGGCGGCGAAAATAAACGCTGCCAAGCGTAATATGTGTCTTGGTATGGGCGTTGTTGTGGCGGTTCAGACGGGAAAAGACGAGGTTTCCAAATTAGAGATTCCCGTTATGACCGACGAAGTCAAACGCGATTCAAGTCTATATAAGTCGTATCGGAATGTCGCCGAGAAGATCAAGGCCGAATTTGATGCCATGGGAGGGCTGGCCTAATTTTGGCGGCATACGTTTCTGAATGAGGAGTCTGTGCAATGGCAGGCGAATCTTATGCAATTCCCCCCAAAGATCGTGCTGTTGAGGGAATTCTTTGGTATATCCAGCACCATCAGCTTGCCGGCGGCGATCGCCTGCCGGCCGAGCGCGTGCTGTGCGAAGAGATTGGCGTTTCGCGTACGGCGTTGCGTGCCGGTATCACGCGGCTCATCTCGTGTGGAACGCTTGAGAGCCGTCGCGGATCGGGCACGTATGTGTGTCCTCCCAAGCCGCTGAACATCTTTCAGGAAACATATAACTTCTCCGATGCTGTGCGGACTGCCGGCCTGCACCCCTCTTCTCGTCTGGTTTCCACCGGGACCATCGAGGCGGATAAGACGCTTGCCGACAAGCTTGGGGTGGCTGTAGGCGCCCCTTTGCTCCGCATGCAGCGCGTTCGACTTATTGAGGGCGAGCCGGCGTCAATCGAGACGGCTCACGTTAACCTGTCCCTGTGCCCATCGCTTCCCGAGCACGATTTTGAGTGCGAGAGCCTTTACGATGTCTTGCTCAAAGAAGGTGGCGTGCGTGTTGAGCATGGACGTGAGCATATCTCCATCTCGCGTTTGAACGTCGAAGAGGCCGAGCTGCTCCAGCAAGAAGAGGGAACGCCGGTGTTCTATGAGAGCTCGATCGAATTTGATAAGGACATGCGTTTTGTGGAGCATTGCAAATCGGTGATTTTGCCCACAAAGTTCCGCTTTGCCGATAACGGCGAAGAGAACGGCATGAGGAGCGTGGCAGGTGAACAATGGCTGAAACAGTAGATGCCACCCCGGTTTATATGCGCATTCGACGCCGCATCGAGGAGCGTATCGAGCGCGGTATATATCCCACGGGTTCCATGATTCCGTCCGAAAAAGACCTCGCCGAGGAATTTGGTACGACACGCTTGACCATCCGAAGCGCTGTCGATGAGCTGGTTCGGCGCGGGCAGATTCGCCGTGTTCGGGGAAAAGGTGCCTTTGTGGCGCAGAAAGTACCTGCTTTTTTTGAACGCACGGTCGGTTTCCGTGAATCGGTCCGTGCTTCGGGCGGCGAGCCGTCCGTCCGTATTCTCGCGCGTTCCAAGCGTTATGCGGGGCCATATTACGCCGACCTGTTTGGCATCGCCGAGGACGACCTGCTCTATTCCGTTCGACGCCTGAACTGCATAAACGGTAGCCCCGTATCGATTGAGACGGCGCTGATTCCCTGCCTGCTGTTCCCAACCATCGAAGATATTGACGTGTCGGTCTTCAGTTTGTACGAGACCTATGAGATGCTGGGCCGAAAGCCAGTCATGGCACAGGAAAAGCTCGATATCGAAGCGCTGGGCGCACGAGATGCCGGCCTCCTTGGACTGGAACAGGGCGATCTTGTTTTGCTTTTGGAATGCGTGAGCTATGACGCGAGCGGTCAGGCTATCGAGTATGTAAAGTCCTTCAATCGTGGCGATACGGGCGGCTACACCTATACGTACTAGCTGGTATTCTGTGAATAACGGCTGGGAAACTAACCAGTTTTGATTGTTGGGTCAGCTGTATATACAACCTTACAGGGCTCAAAATCGACCGTTCGCCGATGGGGATAAATTAATCGACAAAGAGGTATCAAAAAGCCGTAACCTGTAACTGTGATTGGTATCAAATACTAATGATTTGTTACGAGGTGAGACGATGAAGATGCTCGATTACGTTCAGCTTGCCCATGTGCGTATGGGGGAGAACCTCGAGCGTTCGTCTGAGCTGGTAGCGCAGCTCGTTGATATTTTCCAGTCCGGTTCTTTTGACGCGCTGCGCATCGTTGCTTCGGGTTCGTCGCGCCATGCCGCCGATTGCGCCCGCGATTACCTGCAAGATGCCCTGCAAATGCAGGTGTCCGTTGTGACGCCCGAGGCCTTCGTCGATTTTGAACACACCTATCCGCAGCATGTGCTCAACATTGCCGTTTCGCAGAGTGGCTATTCGACCAATACGATTGCGGCGCTCGATTACATGCGCGCACACGATATGGCTGCAGTTGCGCTCACGGCAAACGTCGAGGCACCCATCAAGGAACACGCTGACATCGTTCTTGACTACGGTGTGGGCGTCGAGTCGGTGGACTTTGTGACTCTGGGCGTCGAGGTGCTCGTTGAGTACCTGGTGCTCTTTGGCATTTACGGCGGTCAGGCGCGCGGAACGATTGACGCCAAGGGCGTTGCCCAGCGTCTTGACGACCTGCGCGAGGCTATCCATGCCAATGCCGTGATGTGCAAGACCGCCGAGGCATATGTCCAAGACCACATGCTCGAGCTTTCTGAGCACACGCCCGCCATGGTCGTCGGCAACGGCCCCAACTATGGCGTTGCCGAAGAGGCGGCCCTCAAGCTGAGCGAGACCATCAAGATTCCTGCCATGCATCACGAAGGCGAGGAGTTCGTCCACGGTCCCGAGATGCAGATCGTTCCGGGCTATCTGGTGTTTATCGTCGACGATCCGCAGGGGTCGGAGCGTCTTGCGAATATCGCTGATGCGCTATCGAACGTTACGACAAAAACGGTGCTGCTCACGGCCCATCCCAAGGGTAGGGCTCACGAGGTTGCGGTGCCTCAGGTGGCTCCGCTGCTCAGCGCAATTCCCAATCTTGTGTTCTTCCAGACGATTGCGGCCATGATAGCCGAGCGTCTGAAGTCATGGGACGTGCACCCGTATCTTGATGCCGTCTCCAAGCAAATGGAGGTCAAGGCAGAGGGCTACGAAGAGTCAGTCAATGCGCTTAAGGCCAAAGCGGCCGAGTGTTACGGAATGTAAGCGGGTTTTGATGCCCGTTGGCATGGGGGATGTGGAAACAACCCCAGAAAGGAGAGACAAATGAAGGAAACCGAGAAGATCGAGATCATGCATTTCGACCAGGAGGGCTATCTCGAGGACGGCAAGGCGCTCTACGAGACCGGCAAGAAGATGACCGCGCTCGCCGACAAGGTCGCCGACGAGGGCTACGACGCCGTGTTCCTG
>JAIHTM010000204.1 GCA_022713905.1 Collinsella sp. | reverse complement strand
GTTTATGCAGCTAAAGCCGCAAAACAGTCCCTATTTCACCGCAACTTATTGAGAAGATCATTCCTCCCCACCCGGCTTGCGACGGTTGGCTTTTTTAATGGCGTTGAAGTGCTTGTCATTGAGTCTGCGCTGGCGAGACCGCTGAGGCACCTTGGTCTTGACGCGGCGGCGCGGCGGACGGCCACGACGCTCAAGCTCAGCGCGCAGCTTACGCAGACAGCAGCTACGGTTCTGGAACTGACTGCGGCTCTCGCGCGCCGTCACGACAATCCCCGTGGGCCCATGCTTCATGCGTACCGCCGAATCAGTCGTGTTCACGCCCTGTCCGCCCGGACCCGTCGCGCGAAATACCTGCACCTCGCAATCGCGCGCCAAATCCTCGACCGACATCTCGGCATAGCGCGCATACTCGCGCCATCCCATCTTGTTCTCATCCATATCAACACCTCCCCTCATACAAAAAAATGTGACAAAGGGAAAGCCCCTTTGTCACATCGCATACCAATCGCTTATGTCGCGCGCTTAGGCGAAGGTGATCTCGCCGGTCTCACAGTCCATATCGGCGATACGGGCCAGGCTCTCGACGCGGAAGCCACGCTCGCGGAGCTTATCGCCACCGCCCTGGAAGCCCTTCTCCACCGCAATGCCAATACCGGACACCTCGGCACCCGCAGCCTCGCAGATCTTGATAAGACCCTCGAGCGCGCAGCCGTTGGCCAAAAAGTCGTCGATGATCAGGACCTTGTCGCCCTCGGACAGGAAGCGCTTGCCGACGATGACCGGGTACTCCTTCTGCTTGGTAAAGGAGTAGATGGTCGTGGCATACTGCTCGCCGTCAAGGTTGATGGACTGGGCCTTCTTGGCAAAGACCACCGGCACGCCGCCAAAATGCTGGGCTGCAATGCAAGCCATGCCAATGCCCGAAGCCTCGATCGTCAGGATCTTGTTGATCTCGACACCCTCGAACAGACGGGCCCACTCGGCGCCCATGTGGTCGAACAGCTCAACGTCGCATTGGTGGTTGAGGAAGGCATCAACCTTAAGGACGTTACCGGCCTTTACGATGCCGTCATGGCGAATACGATCCTCAAGCTCCTGCATGGCGCAACCCCTTCTCGCGGCAACGATACCGCGCGATTAATAAACGTTGTTCGATAGTCTACCACGGACCGACCCCCGACCGCCCCACAAGCCGTATCGCACCATAAAGCTGCAAGACCAGTCAATTTGGGACGGGGCTCTTTTGACTACCTTTATGAGCCCTTTTCCTCCGTCCCCGGGGGATCATTCGGCGATGCTCGCCACGAAATCGGCCCATTTACTACGTTTAACCCGACACCCACGTCCATACCCCCGATTTTCAAAAACCGGCAGGCTCTCTACCTGCGCTTTTGTTTTTACCAATTGCGCTATGGTTGGAGCCGCGCGGCCAAACGTAGTAGATGGGCGTGTTTCGTGGCGGACGCCCCCCCAGAAACGCTAATGCCGGGTGCGCGTCCTCACCAAACGTACTAATGTGAGCGCAAAGCCCACGGTAGCAACGGCCATCAGCACGTAGAATACCAAACGGAAGCCAAAGAGGAACACGTCCGGACGACCCGCCACATAGCTCGTGACCGTCTTGCCCATCGCCGCGCTCGTCTGTCCATACAGGATGCGCGACGCCGCCGTAATACCCAGCGCTATGCCCGCATAGCGCGCCAAGCTGCTCAAGCTGCCCGCAAAGCCAAGCGCCTCACGCGGAGCCGAACCCATATACAGCGAATTATTGGGACTCTGGAAGATCGACGTGCCGCACGACATAAACGCGACGCAGCACACAATCATCAAGATGGAAGAGTGCTCGTCAAGCGTGCTCACCGCAAAGAGACCGCACACGTACACGCCCAGGCCAACGGCCGTGGGCGCTTCACAACCAACACGGTCGGACACCGAGCCCGAAAGCGGGCCCACAAAGGCATTCACGACCGGCATCGCCAAAAACAACAGGCCGGAGATATCGGAGCTAAAGCCGTGGGCATCCTGAAAGTAGAACGGCAGCACAAACTCGGAGGCACCGATACCCACGAACACGATAAGCATGCAAGCCAGGTTAATCGTGAAAGCCGAGCTCGCAAAGCAGCGACGCGCCGCCTCTGTCAACGGCATAGGGCGTTCGCCAGCCTCCGGCTTCACATGCGGCAGCGTATAGAGTCCCACGATAAACGAGATTACGCCAATGGGCAGATTGATAAGGAAGATGCTCTCCCAGGGAAAGCTCGCCACCAGCACGCCGCCGAGCACGGGGCCGCACATCATGCCAAGAGCCACAAAGGTCGCCAGAATGCCCATGGCACGGCCGCGCTCACGCGCCGGAAACGACTCGGTGATGATGCCCATATTGTTGGCCATCGCGGCGGCACAGCCAATGCCCTGCACGGAACGCGCCAAGATAAGCACCTCGAGCGAAGCCGAAAGCCCGCAAAGCAACGAGCCACCCGTAAAGACGATTACACCAAGCTGGAACACATTCACCTTGCCGCGCACATCGCCCAAGCGGCCAAACGGCAGCATGGCGACGCACGTCGCGAGCAGATACACCGAGCTCACGAGCTGAATGCGGTCGAGACCCACCCCCAGCTCCTTTTGCATCACTGGGAGCGCCACCGTCACGATGCTCGCATCCAGACACGCCATAAAGGTCATGACGAGCACGGTGAACAGAATCGCCCATTTATTCTTACCGTGGGTGTCGCCCTCTAGGGCAATGTGTTCGCGGCGCAGCTGCTCGGCAGTTTTCTCCATGTATATCCTTTCTATCGTGCAACGCAAAAACGGGACCCCAATCGCCTACAAACGGACACGATCGGGGTCCCGCCTACGGAATCGGAACTATGAGGACGTCGTCAGCCGAAAAGCCGTCCCACGCCTCGCACGCACGCTAGCCTAGCACTGCTCGAGTGCCTGCTCAAGGTCGGCAATCAAATCGGCCGTATCCTCAAGGCCGCACGACAGGCGCACCATATCGGCGGAGATGCCGCAGGCGATGAGCTCCTCGTCGTTCATCTGGCGATGGGTGGCGTTTGCCGGGTGCAGGCAGCAGGTGCGGGCATCGGCCACGTGCGTGGCAATCTGGGCGAGCTTAAGACTCTTCATAAAGGTCTCGGCCGCCGCACGACCACCGGTAAAGCCAAAGCTCACGACGCCGCAGGTACCGTTGGGCATGTACTTCTGAGCCATGTCGTAGTACTTGTCGCCCTCTAGGCCCGGATAGCTCACGAAGCGCACTTTGGGGTGGCCCTGCAGGAACTTGGCGACCGCCAGACCGTTCTCGCAATGGCGCGGCATACGCACGTGCAGGCTCTCGAGCGAGCTGTTCAGGAAGAACGCCGCCTGCGGGTTCTGCATGGGGCCGAGGTCGCGCATGAGCTGCGCGGTAGCCTTGGTAATAAAGGCGCCCTCGCGGCCGAACTTCTCGGCATAGGTCACGCCGTGGTAGCTCTCGTCGGGCGTGGTGAGACCCGGGAACTTGTCCGCATGGGCCATCCAGTCAAACTGACCGTGATCAACGATCACGCCGCCCAGGTAGGCCGCGTGACCATCCATGTACTTGGTGGTGGAATGCGTGACGATGTCGGCGCCCCACTCAAAGGGACGGCACATCACGGGCGTCGGGAAGGTGTTGTCGACCATCAGCGGCACGCCGTGGTCGTGCGCGGCCTTGGCAAAGCGCTCAATATCGAGCACGGCAAGCGCGGGGTTAGCGATGGTCTCGCCAAAGACGAGCTTGGTGTTGGGCTGGAAAGCGGCCTCCAGCTCCTCATCGGTGCAGTCGGGTGCGACGAACGTGCAGGTCAGGCCCATGCGGCCCATAGTGTGAGCCAGCAGGTTGTAGGTGCCGCCGTAGATGGCAGAGCACGCAACCACGTGATCACCGGCACCGGCGACGTTAAAGATGGCGAGGAAGTTCGCAGCCATGCCCGAGCTCGTGAGCATCGCAGCGGTGCCGCCCTCCATCTCGCAGATCTTGGCAGCAACCAGATCGCACGTGGGGTTCTGCAGGCGGCTGTAGAAGTAACCGGACTCCTCCAGGTCAAACAGCTTGCCCATATGCTCGGACGTATCATACTTCCACGTGGTGGACTGGTAGATAGGCACCTGGCGCGGCTCCGCGTCACCCGGGCGGTAGCCGCCCTGAACACATGTGGTACCGATAGTCTGCTCGCTCATATCTTGCTCCCTTGCCTGGGTTTTAGTTTTATTCGGTTCACGATACCGCTACCCTGCACCCCTCTCAACCCATCCCAAAGGTAGGTTATGGGACTAATTAATCAAGGGTTTTATCTCAAGCCTTGGGCATTTGCTCGATAGATAAAAATGAGGCATACATGAAGCTCTCGATGATTACATGCACCGTCACGGGTACCATAGGCGAGTACACCGTAACCAAGGAGACAACGATGAAGCAAATCGATACGGCCCAGCTCGACATCAACGCCTGTCAGGCTCAGGCTGCCGAATACCACGCCCGCGGCTTTAACTGCGCCCAGGCCGTCGCCTGCACCCTCGCGCCTGCCGTCGGACTCGACCCCCAGATCGCCTTTACCCTCACCGAGGGCTTTGGTGCCGGCATGGGCGGCATGACCGAAACCTGCGGCGCCATCTCGGGCGCCGTGGCCATCATGGGCTTCGTGATGAGCGACGGCATGGAAAACCCCAAGACCAAGGGCCAGACCTACAAGCTGTCGCGCGAAATCGCCAAGCGTTTTGGCGAGAAGAACACGACGACCGTCTGCGGCACGCTCAAGGGCATCGGATCGGACAAGGGTCCGCTTCGCAGCTGCCCCGGCTGCATCGACGATGCCGTCGAAATCGCCTGTGATGTACTAAAGCAGCTCGCCGAGTAAACGGCAGCACAGAAAAACGACGGCCGGCGCGCTTGGGATCCATCCAAAAGC
>JAIHTM010000203.1 GCA_022713905.1 Collinsella sp. | reverse complement strand
GTTGTGCTCGCCCGCGTGACCCACGATCGCCAGGCACGCGAGTGCTACCCGGCAGCCGTGTGGACCGAGCTGCGGGCGCACGCCGAGGCCACTGGCGCCGTCAAGGTTGCGTGCGTGGGCGAGGGCGGTATCGTCGCCGATTTTGATCCAGCGGCCGGCGAGGGCATTGAGTGCAAGCGCGTCGCGTGCGAGGCTCCTCAGCATTTGAGTGAGGCGGCTGTGCCGTACCTGGTCCTGCGTCGCCGCGATGGCGAGGGCGAGAACGCGCCGCTCGTGCCGCGTCTGACGTCCGCCTCGCAGATTGAGGCGTATTCGACGTGCCCGCTGTGCTGGTTCGTGTCGTATCGCGTGAAGCCCCAGTCCATCGACGCGGGCTTTGGAAATATGGAGAAGGGCAACTTTGTCCACGATGTGCTGGAGCACCTGCATGCCCGCCTGTCCCAGGAGGGCATGGAGCGCGTGACGCCCGAGAATCTGCCGCGCGCTCAGGAGCTGCTGCGCGAGGTCTTTGACGAGACCTTGGCCGAGCACGCCGGCAAGCGAGGCACGGAGGGCCCGCTGGTGCCGCTTTCTGCGGTGGAGGAGCGCCAGGTGGCCGAGATCTTGCCGCAGTTGGAGGGCGTGCTAGCCTACGAGTCCGAGGCACTTGCCCCCTTTGCCCCGCGCTACCTGGAGTTCGCCTTCAACGAGCTCAAGGTCGAGTATGCCGGTTGGCCGCTTGGCGGGCGCATCGACCGCGTGGACGTGGACGCCGAGAATCGTGCCGTGGTGATCGACTACAAGCATCGCACGGGCGTTGAGGAGTTTAAGCTCGCCGACCCTACGGTGCGCGACGAGGAATCGGGCACGGCGCCCATCGACGATCCGCGCTGGTTGCCGCCACATACCCAAACGCTCATCTACGCCCAGGCTATGCGCCGGGCGCTGGATTTGGACACCCGCGCGGCGCTCTACTTTTCGACCAAGGGCGGCAAGCCGGCGTTGCGCGGTGCCGCGAGCGCCGAGCTGCTCGAGGAAGAGCGCGGCGACGGTCGCATCCCAGGCCTTAAGAAGGGCTTTCCGGGCGAGGGCGGCAGCATGGACTTCGACGCCCTGCTCGATCGCGTGGAGGCCGGCATCGCCGAGCGCCTGCGCGAGCTCGAGGCAGGCAACGTTGCCGCCGTCGACCCGACGTCGGCTCAGGCCGCGCATGCGCACTGCTCGTATAACCACGAAGGAACGTTTGTAAGGAGGGACGTGTAGACCATGGATCTTTCGACTTTGATGCCGCAACAGCTGCAGATCGTCAAAACGCTCGACCGTCCGCTGTTTGTCTCGGCGGGCGCCGGCTCGGGCAAGACCTTTACCCTCACGCGCCGCATCGTCTACGCGCTCTCGCCCGAATCCGGTCCGTTCGTCGAGCATCTGGACCAGGTGCTCGCCATTACCTTTACCAAAGATGCCGCGGCCGAGATCCGTGACCGCGTGCGCCGTGCGCTCATCGACGAGGGCATGGACGAGGAGGCCCTGACCGTCGACGATGCGTGGATCTCGACCATTCACGGCATGTGCTCGCGCATCCTGCGCGCACACGCGTTGGAGCTGGGCATCGATCCCGAGTTCACGGTGCTCACCGATACCGACGAGCTTATGGACCAGGCTGTTGAGCATGTGCTGGCCCGCGCGACGGCGCCCGATGCCGCCCCCGAGCTCGCCGCTTCGCTCAAGGCCCTCTACGCCTGGTATCCTATGGCGGGCGAGGGCGGCCCCTTTGGCGCCGGCACCACCATCAAGGGCCTGGTGCGCGAGCTGCTGGAGCTCTCGAGCCAGCTGCCGGGCGGCATGGACGACGTGTGCGTGGCACGCGGTCAAGCCGACACCTCGGCGCTTGCCGATGCCTATCGTGCGGCGCTGGGTGCAAGCAAGGCGGCGACCGAGAAGGCGCAGGTGGCACTCGACGCCATCGATGCGTTCGAGGCGAGCGGCAAGACCATGGCCGATGCGGCGCGACTCATGATGTCGTGCGCCATGCCGCGGGCGAGCAAGGCATTCCCCAAGGAGCAGGTCGAGCTGCTCAAGGCCGAGGCCGCCGATGCGCTTATCAATATCGTGCTTGCCTGCGGCGGCCCGGCGCTCGATGCACTGGTGGGCCTGGCCCGTTCCGTGGAGGCCGAGTATCGCGCGCTGAAGGCTGCCCAGTCTGCCCTCGACAACAACGACCTGCTGCGCATGGCCTACGAGGCCCTGCGCGATTACCCGGCCATCCGAGCGGCATACGAGAGCCGCTTTAAGATGGTCATGATCGACGAGTTCCAGGATACCGACCAGATGCAGGTTGATTTGATTCGCTACCTGACGGGTGCGGGGGAGCGCGCGCTGTGTACCGTAGGCGATGCACAACAGTCGATCTACCGTTTCCGCGGCGCCGAGGTCGAGGTCTTCCGTCGCCAGGAGCGCAAAGTGGGATCGACGGCGGCGTCCGAGACGGTCGCCACGCCGGATGCCCCCGCCGGCGAGCTCGTCAAGCTCGTGCGCAACTTCCGCAGCCACGACGAGGTACTGCGTTACGTGGCACGCGTCTTCGACGGCGATGACGGCGGCCTGATGCAGGGCTTTTTGGACCTTGAGGCGAGCGACGGCCGCAAGGACACGCTGGTGGCAGACGCCTCGCGTCGCCAGGCCCTCTTTGTTGCCGGCGGCAGTACGCAGGAGCGCACGCAAGCCAAGGCCCGTGCAATCGCCGAGCGATTCCGCGCGCTTGCCGATGCCGGCCAGCCCCAGGGCGGCATGGTGCTGCTGCTGGGCCGCATGACCAACGCAGACGTCTACGCACAGGCCTTCCGTGACCAGGGGCTCGACTGCGTCATCGCGGGCGGCTCGGTCTTTGCGCAGGCTGCCGAGGTGCAGACGGTGCGCGCCCTGGTCTGCGCGCTCGCCAACCCGGCCGATACGGCGCAGGGCCTTATGCCGCTGCTGGCATCGCCGATGTTTGCACTCGGCGCCCAGGAGTTCCTGGCGCTGGCGACCAAGCTCGATAGCGAGACGGGGGAGACGTCGCGCCGCAACATCGATGCGGGCATCATGAGCGATTCCGATGTGCCGGGCCTGCAAGACCTGCCGCTCGTGACGCGCGCCCGCGAGGTGTTGCGCTATGCGCTTCGTCGTGTGGGTCGCGATTCGTTCGCTGCCATCGCGCGCGACGTGGTCAACGCCTCCGGCTGGTTCGTGCGTCTGGCGCAGCGCGGCCCCGAGGGCAAGGCCATTGCCGCCAACGTACTCAAGGCGCTCGACGCCGTGGCCGAAGCGGAGGCGGAGTTCGGCAACTCGCCGCGTTCCATCGCGCTGGCCTTCGATCGCTTCCTGGCGGGCAAGGAGGCGCCGGGTGCCCTCAACGAGGAGGGCGACGGCGCGGTGCGCATCATGACGGTGCACGCCTCCAAGGGTCTGGAGTATCCGGTCGTGGCGGTTGCGGAGTGCTTTGGCGTGCGTAAGTCCTCGGGTGCTGCACAGATGGGTCGCGTCGAGGGCGGAGCGCAGGTCGTGACGCTGCCGGCACGCTTCGACGGCGTTAAGCTCGCCGACGGAACCTTTGTGAAGGGCGACGACGTCAAAAAGCAGTTTGAGCATGCGTTTAAGGGCAAGGGCACGTCGCTATGGTTGCCGCCGGAGCTCATGGAGGACGTCTGTGCGACGGGTTCTCCCGCCGAGGCATTTGCTCGCCTGCGCAACGACGACCTGCAGCTTTCGCTCGAGGAGCGGGCCCGCTTGCTCTATGTCGCCATGACGCGTGCGCGCGAGCTGGTGATCTTGGCGATGGATGCCGGCGTGAGCCGTGGCAAGGTGACGGCGCCGACCTTCGACGTCGAGACCGATTTGACCTACGACGTGCTGCGCCGTATTTTGCCTACCGACGCTCTGGACATGCCGCAGCTCGATGCCGACCGTCTGGTGTTCGACAACTCCCAGCCGGGCGACTACGAGCTCATTTCGCTTTCGGACTTTACCTTTGGCGAGCAGGCGTTTGAGGCCAACGCTTCACTGGATGCCGAGGGCAGGCTTGTCCGCAGCGATGTCGATACAGATACTGCCGACGATTCGGCCAGTACAATCGTCCCCGGTCCTGCCGACCCCAAGCCCGATTCGTTTGAGCTTGTGTATCCCCAGGCAGTGGGCGTGCGCATGGGCATCTGTCCGTATCCGATGCGTGACTCGTACAGCTACTCGTCAATCGCCGCGGCACTCCATGCCGAGACGGAAGACCGTGTCGCCGAGACTCGTGTTCCCATGGACGAGTCCGGCGATGGTGCAGAGTCGGATGGCTCGGAGATGACGGATGCGGACGTGGCCGCTGTCGAGCCTGCCGGCAACCCCATGGCGCTGGGCTCGGCGTTCCATGCCGCCTGCCAGTGGCTGATCGAGATGGGTGCCGATGCGCTGCCCACTGAGCGTGTCGACGCGCTGGCGCGCCAGTGGCGCCTGACGCCGGAGCAGCGCGAACGCTTCGACGTTGCTCTGGACCGCTGGCTCAAGTCGGCTGTTCGTGCCGACCTGCTCTCGTGGCCGTGCGTTCGCGCCGAGGTGCCGTTCTTTTCGCTGGGCTGCGAGGACGAGGACATCGCTCGCTACGGTGCATATGCCGAGGGCGCCATCGACGCTTTGGCGACGAATCCGGCGGATTCGTCACACGCGCTGGTCATCGACTACAAGACGGGCGGCACACCGGACGAGACGCCGGAACAGCTGCAGGAGAAGCACGCCCTGCAGGCGCGCGTCTACGCTGACGTTCTGCACAAGGCGGGCTTTGAGGCCGTGACGGTCAAGTTCGTTCGCGTGGAGCAGGCGAATCCAGCCATCTTCGTCGAACCCGCCGAACCTCAAGTAGTCACCTACAACCTTTAGCCCTCAGATAACTTGCGGTGGAATACGGACTGTTTTGGCCAAAAAAGCCGCCAAACAGTCCGTATT
>JAIHTM010000202.1 GCA_022713905.1 Collinsella sp. | reverse complement strand
CAGTTTGGTAGCGCGCCTGCTTTGGGAGCAGGATGTTCCCAAAGCGTTGCGCTTGCGACACCCGATAAGCCCTACTCCCGCTTGGGTTTTAGGACTTCACTGAAAATTGAAAAATGACCGCCAGTAACACTCAGTAACAATGACCGCAGACCTCCGATTTTCTCGGCCTATCTGAACGTCAAAAATGAGTCATCTGGAGGCATGTACCGTCTTAAGGTATGTGTAGACTAGAAAAGTTGTGCCAAGTGGCATAATTACCGGGCCGTAGCGCAGTTTGGTAGCGCGCTTGCTTTGGGAGCAAGATGTCGCGGGTTCAAATCCCGCCGGCCCGACCACGAGAGCCCTACTCCCGCTTGGGAATTAAGGCTTTTTCTTTTGCTTGAAAGGCCGTTTCGGAGGCTGAAAAAGTTTTACTGGGTTTTACTGAGTCTACCGACGCAAATCTTTCCACCTTATACTTGTTAAACAAGTGATTCATGCGCTTTCGACGTCGAAGCGTAAGGATTTAAGGAGTCGATATGGAAGACGAGCCGCTGTACCGCCTGATAATACCTGACGGGATGCATTTGGCCAATCCTCAAGACGATCCCAGCGTCTATCTGGGAGCCTTCTTCGATGATGAAAACCATTTGAAAGGACAAGCACGTTGGGAACCCGTCTTCGACAATACCGACGACGGAGACGGCGCAGAAATCGGCAACGATGACGGAGACACACCTGCAGCGGCTATGGCTGCCGCCGCAATTGCGATTGCCGCAATAGTCGGAACCGCATACTATCTAGCGAACAATGAGACATTCAGAAGCTGGTGGGATAAAACCGTCGTTCATTGGTGGGAGGATTCAGTTAAACCTACGATGGGTAAACTTTGGAACAAAGTGACTCGTCGTTCAAAAAAGAATGATGTCGAAACGCCTCAGCCGATTGCATTACTGACTTCCGCTCCTGAAACGACAAACGCATTCTTCAAGGAAGTCGATGACGCGATTGAAGCATGCCAGTTGCACATGGACAGCGAGGAGGCACAAAATCGTTTGCTTATCATCATGTACAAGGCAATGGATCTCGCAAAGGATATTCGTGAACTTTCCTCGGCCAACATTCAAGAATCCGCTTTCGATGAAAAGACGAAACTGGAGTTGCGTCAGACCATGGAAAAGCTGACAACGCAGAACGTGACAGATCTTATCAACAAGGCCTTGGAACGGAACATTCCGCTTCTTGAGAAGCAGGAGAAATTCGACGCTTGGTCTGCGCTTTTAGGGAAGATGACCAGTGATGGCAAATTTGTGCCCCTACGCAGCGATGCCTTACGAACGGCATTGAGTCTAGAACCCTACCGAGCAATGCTGGAAGCCCCGTCACATAAAGGCGAATAAGTAAATGCGGTGAGTGATACTGCGCAAGCAACATTACTCACCGCATGCCTATGCCCGTCGCCTATCAAGCAACGGCACTAGTTCACTTAAGCCGAGTTTCTCATCATTGCCATAATGCAATTGCCCTCTTTTCACCCATGAGCGGATAGTGTTGGCCGGCAGACGGATCCCCGCTTTCGCGCATTCAGCACTCAGTTGCTTGGCTGTACCTCGTACTTCGCTGACGACCAGTTTGGCAAGCAGACGGTCGGCGACGGCACGACGGTTCACCTTGTTGCCGCATCCAGCGCATTCACCGTACTGTTCGTCGGGATCGCCCCACACCACGCTTCCACAACTGGGGCAAGCGCCGAACGCTATACGCGGCTTGGCGGGGTTGACCGCCGTGTGGATCCGTCGGGCAAGATTGGTGATGTCCTGATACCAGGCGAGCACGTCCCCGCTCGACAGCAAGGGAACTGGATCCATGATCGCGGCGTTCGCCAGCGCCTTCACAGTGGCGCGCGGGTCCACGGCCTTCGCGTAGTCGAAACGCAAACCCAGTTGTCGCAGTAGCTGTTCCGTCTCGCAGTACAGTTCCCACATGCCGTCACGCAACGGCGACGGTGCCTGCGCCGGCGTGGAATGCCTGTTGCCCTGTATGCTGACGCTGGCCCGTTTGGTGGCGACCAACAGCAGCGGCATGGCATCCTCACCTATCATGGCGAGGGCTTCCATGAGCCGTCGCTCGCACTCCTTGCACAGCAGCCTTCCAGCAACAGTGCTGGCTCCGTCATTGTTCACGCATGGCCCTGTCATCGTCGTTCCCTCCGTTCAAGTGTTGTCTTAGGCCTTGCAGGCTGTCGGTGTCATATCCGCACGAGCACCACCAGCGCAGTCCGTGGCCGGTAGATTCGGTGATGACCAGATGCGGTTCACTCGTGGTTGTCATCGTCGTGTCTTTCGTTCATGGCGCGGATGTGTTCCTGCATGGCGGTGAGCGACGGGTAGTTGCGGCCGCACGAGCAGACGTAGATCCGCCCGTGCTTCGCGGTGTCCACGAGCCTGTGCCTGATGGTGGGTGTGGGGTCGTCAAGGAATGCCAGTGGGTTGCTCATGATGGTTTCTCCGATCTTGTGTTCCAGATGGTTGGCGAACCGGTTGGGGTCGCGTGTGGCGTATCCGCATTGGCAGACGCGCATGTATCCGGCGGCGGTGCCGAACCCGACCGTGAGGGCCGGTGTGCGCAGCGTGGCCAGTACCGCCGGCACGAGTTTGGCGAGCCGATGCGTGTGGATGCTTGGTGGTTGTGGTTGGTGTGTGATGGTCATGGTTTATTCCTCTAGGCTGTCTCGAAAGCGCTTATCTCCCCTTTGCTGAGTTGCGGTCCGTTCCATTTGGACGCTGCCGTGCGTTTGGGTGGTTTGAATGGCTTCACGCTGATCGGCGTGCGGAAGCACTCGTGGGCTGCGAGGTACATGCCGTCAGGTTTGATGCCCCGCGTGCCGCATGGTGTGCGCAGTCCAATCAGCGTGGTGCCGGCGATGGGCTGGATGCGCGTGAACCTGCGGCCCAGGATGATGGCCACGGCCAGATCCGTTGCGTCCAGTACGCCGGGGTCGTAAATCTCTTCGATCGGCCCTCCGGTGTCCACCGCCACCCATTCACGGCATGTGCCGCAGCGTCTGGCTGTCAGGTGCGCGGGGTTCGCGCCCGACGGGCACAGGAGTTTGAGCCACGGTGGTTTCCGTCTCGGCATCATCGGTCGCCTCCCAGCTGGCGGCGGATGGACTGCCAGATCGTCTCCAACTCAGATTCCTTCAGTCCGCTGGTCTGTCCGCGCTCGAACAGATCACGGCGAATGGCCTCGGCATTGTCGGGGTGGTTCAGCAGTCTTCCGTAGGCCCACGCGTGAAGGTCGTTGTTCCGGCTTCCGGCCGGTATCGGCGTCATGTCGGGTTTCCCGTTCGCTATGGATCCGACCGTGACGGGCCGGCGCATTAGCTCGCTCAATGACGGGATCCGCGCCGCATGCTCCGGCTTGGGCGTGGAAGCTTGGCCATCGGGTTCGGTCACGTAGCCGTGGTCGATCAGCCATCGCACCATCCTGGGCGGCATCATCGGCGGCTGGCCGTCTGGTAGGTCAAGCAGCAGGTAGTCGCCGCCGGATATATGACTGCCCGCTCCGACCACGTAGCCCTTGCCTTCGCAGCGGATGTCTACCGGCATGCCCTTCTCGTGGACGGCGTTCTTCAGCCGGCCTTGCAGTTCGGGCGGGATCAGGTAGTAGGCGTGTGCGGAGGGCAAGCCGTTCCTGCGGCCGGTGGGTGTGTCTACGAGGTACGTCTTCGGGAAGTCCTCGGAGCCGTATTCGCCGATTTCGCGGTTGAAGACGTCCCAGCCGGTCGGAGCGTCTTTGAGCACTTCGCCGGTGGCCGGATCCTTGGCCACGTCCAGATCGATGACCGCCATGCCCGCAACGGGAACGACCGCATACGCGGCCACGCCCGTCGGCGGTTGCTTGCCTTCCGGCAGCGTGCAGTTTTTGGCCCAGTCGTAGGAGCGTTTCCCCTCGTTGACCGTGCCGAACGTGACCGGATAGCCGCAATCGTCCGGCGTGACCACGGTGCCTCCCTCGATGGGATCCGGCAACGGTGGCACCGTCTTGGCTGCGCCTTCTTCCTGCATGGCTTCGGTCATGTCCTTGGCGGTGCCGTCGCGGTACACGCTGAACACGCGTTCGTTCCTGACCACCAGCACGCGCACGACCTCGCCGTTGATGCGCTTGGGCTTCGATTTCAGACCGAGCTTCGTGACGGTGTTGTGGTGCGCCATGTCGGTCTCGTGGTGCGGGTTGTCGCGGCTGACGGCGTACCCGTTCGCCACGATGCAGTCCACGATCCACTGCTGCGCTTCGGTCAGGTCGTCGGCGGATCCGATGACGACATCGTTCCAGGGCTTGTCGCCACGCACCTCCCACAGGCGGCATGAGGCCATCAGGAACGGTGCTATGCCATGTTCGTCGCGGAATTTCAGCAGGTCGGCGAATTCCTCCTCGGCTCGGCCGTCCCTCATGCGCACGAACACGCGGCGGCGTTCCAACGCCTCGGTCATGCTCATGATGACTGGATTGTTCGATGCGATGATGAACGTGGCCTTGTTCTTGAAGCTGACCGCGTTCTCCTGCACTCGACGGGCGACCATCGTGTCGCCGGTGCCGATCTTCTTCAGCAGGGTAGCCTGTTCCAGGGTGATGGTGTCGGCATCCTCGTCGTAGGCCCACAGCGCGCCGATCAGCTTCAGAGTCTCCTGATCGGTGGCGAAGCCGCCGTTGCCGTTGCGCCCTCCCAGCAGGGTCTTCGACGTGACCGCCGCAGACAGTTCGGGAAGGCTGCGATGCAGTGTGTCCAGTAGGATGCCCTTGCCGTTGCCGCCGCCACCGTACAGCACGTAGAACAGATGCTTGTATGGCTCCAACAAAGGGGTTGCGAACATACGTCCCAGATTCTCGGCGCTGTGGCTGTCGGCGGTGACGAAATGCAGGAATCTGCCTGCCTGCGACACCAGTTCGTCGGAGTAGTCAACGTCCACGA
>JAIHTM010000201.1 GCA_022713905.1 Collinsella sp. | reverse complement strand
TGGGACGGGCCCCAGATTGCCCATGTGCGCAAAAGTGCGTCTCGGCAATCTGGGGCCCGTCCCCAAATACCTATAAATTTGCAGGTCAGCGATGAGTTAACGATGCGCCAGCGGGTGCGCCGCCAGATAGACCTCGGTCAGTTGCGTACGATCGACATGCGTGTAGACCTGCGTGGTCGATATATCGGCATGTCCCAAGATCTCCTGTAGCACACGGAGGTCTGCGCCGCCCGCAAGCATATGGGTGGCAAAGGAGTGACGCAGCGTGTGGGGATGGAGTCCCACCAGCCCCACCTGGCGCCCGTAGCGCTCACAGATGGCATGGATGCCCTGGCGCGACAGACGGCGGCCGTTCTTATTTAAAAAGACCGCCGAGGTCTCGGTTCCGCGCGCATGGGCAGCCAGGAGAGCGCGCCCATCACCTATATAGTGTGTCAAGGCACGCGCCGCGCTCCCCACCAGCGGAGCCAGACGCTCTTTTGAGCCCTTGCCGCGCACCAGAACAAACCCGTCATCGATATGGATATCGCCCACATCGAGCCCTACCAGCTCGCTCACGCGCAAACCGCAACCGTAGAGCACTTCCAAAATAGCGTGGTCGCGCAGCCCCATCTCGCCCTTGGGAAAGTCTTGGTCGAGCAGCGCCGAGACATCCTCCACCGAAAGGTATTCCGGCAGGCGCTCGGCCTTTTTGGGCAGGCGCAACGCCGCCGTCGGATTTTGGGCTACCGCCCCATCGCGCACCAAAAAGGCGTGCAGGCCCTTCACGGCCGCAAGCGCGCGCTCCACCGAGGCATCGGAATAGCCTCCGTCACGGCGATCGGCGACAAAGCCCTCCACGACCTGACGAGTCACCTCTTCAAAAGACACAATACCCGCCCGCTCCAGATAGGCGCAGTACGTCGTCAGGTCACGACGATAGGCCGCAATCGTGTTGCGCGCCAAACCCCGCTCGACCGCGAGGTAATCGAGATACTCCCCCGCCGCCACGGCGAGCGACGAGGGAGCAGCTTCGGTATGTTCCTTATTCGCCGGCACCCTTAGTCCGTAGCGAGGTTCATGGGCGTCACCTGCAGACGGTCGACACCCTCGTGCTGGCCGATCGAAGCGCGCACGAACTCGCGGAACAGCGGCTGCGGGTTGGTCGGGCGGCTCTTGAACTCGGGATGAGCCTGGGTTGCCACATACCACGGATGCACGTCGCGCGGCAGCTCGACCATCTCGACCAGGCGCTCGTCGGGCGACAGACCCGAAATAACCAAGCCGGCGTCCTCGAGCTGGTCACGGAAGGCGTTGTTGAACTCAAAGCGATGACGGTGACGCTCGTAGACGAGCTCCTCGCCATATGCCTCGCGAGCAAGGGTATCGGCGGCGAGCTTGCACGGATAGGCGCCCAGGCGCATGGTGCCGCCCTTCTCGGTCACGTCCTCCTGCGAGCTCATCAGATCGATGACGCTAAACGGGCCGTCCGGATCGAACTCGGAGGAGCTGGCGCCGGCAAGGCCGACGACGTTGCGGGCGAACTCGCACACGGCCACCTGCATACCCAGGCAAATGCCCAGATACGGAATCTTGTGCTCACGGGCAAACTCGGCCGCGAGGATCTTGCCCTCCAGGGCGCGCTTGCCAAAGCCGCCGGGGACCAGGATGCCCGAGGCGTCGCCCAGAACCTCGGAGACATTCTGCTCGTCGAGGCTCTCGCCGTCGACCAGCTGGACGTCCACATGGCGATCGTAGAAGACGCCCGCATGGTGCAGGGCCTCGATAACCGACAGGTACGCATCGGGCAGCTGCGTGTACTTGCCCACGACGGCGATCTTCACCTTGTCGGCGTGATGGTTGGCGTGATTCTGTTTGCGCAGGAACTCGTTCCACTCGCTCATGTCGCGCTCACGCGGGTCCAGACCCAGGCGCTCGCAAATGCGCAGGTCAAAGTCCTGCTCGGCAAGCAGCTGCGGAACATCGTAAATGCTCGCGCAGTCCTCGTTGGTAAAGACGCAATCGGTGTCGACGTCGCAGAAGCTTGCGATCTTTCCGCGGATAGCGTCATCGATATGGTGGTCGGAGCGCAGCACGATGATATCGGGCTGGATGCCAAAGCTGCGGAGCTCCTTGACGGAATGCTGCGTGGGCTTGGTCTTGACCTCGTGGGCGGCGGCGATATAGGGAACGAGCGACACGTGGATGTAGCAGACGTTCTCGGGGCCGGCCTCCTTGCGGTACTGACGGATGGCCTCGACAAACGGTTGGGACTCGATGTCGCCGATCGTGCCGCCCAGCTCGGTGATGACTACATCGGAGCCGGTCTGCTCCTCGATGCGGCGGAACTTGTCCTTAATGGCATTGGTGACGTGAGGAATCACCTGCACGGTACCGCCCAAAAAGTCGCCGCGACGCTCGCGGGCGATCAAGCTCTTATAGATGGCGCCGGTCGTAAAGTTGGAATCGCGGGTCAGGTTCTCATCAATAAAGCGCTCGTAATGACCCAGGTCCAGGTCGGACTCGTAACCATCCTCGGTAACGAAGACCTCACCATGCTGGAAGGGGCTCATGGTACCGGGGTCGACGTTCAGATACGGATCGGCCTTCTGCATCGTTACTTTGTAGCCACGCGACTTGAGCAGACGGCCCAGCGAGGCCGCGGTGATACCCTTGCCCAGAGACGAAACCACGCCACCGGTTACGAACACATGCTTGGTCATATTGAGTTACCTGCGCTTCCCGTAGAAGTTGTTTATCCACATCTTACGGGTCTTCATTGTAATACTCGCACCGCGGACCGTTCGCAATTTTTCTCGCGTGCGATTGCATTTCTCAATCTTGAAACAAAACGCCGCCCGGTTTCCCAGGCGGCGTCGCTATGGCAAGGGTTACATGCTGCTATCGATCAGCAACCTCGTCCTCAAGCATTTCTTGAACGAGCATGCCGGCACGGACGCCCTCAAGATACCACTCGCCACGTTCGGTGAGGCAAATGCCATTTGCAAGCTGACCGCCGTCGTCGCTATAACGCGAGACGACATCAATCATGCCTTCGGAATCCAAGCGATCGATTGCGGCGCGGGCACGATACGGCGAAACCCCCACGCGCTCGGCAAGCGTTTTGCGCGAGAAACCATACGGCCCGCCATTGTCTTCGGTTTGCTGGTCGATCTCCATCAACACCAGCACCTCGACACGCTTCATATCGTTGACACTCGCACGACCCTTGCCCGCCATAGCAGCCTCCTCAAACCGAGCACGAGCATCTAACGCGCCGTGCGCGACCGACACACCTCACGATGGCAGGTAATATCCATCATGCGGCATCCCGCTAAGGATGAAACAGTTACGGTTATTGTATACCGCTCAAATTGTTTCTAGGCAGGTAAACGGCTATTTTTCGCCGAAATAGGCGCTTTATTGATCAAAAAGCCGTACCGGGCGCCAACCCGATACGGCCAAAATGCAATGCAATTACCGCGGTGCTTCAAACTTAGCGGTGGAAGAAACCGCGGCGCTCAAACTTGGGCTCGCAGCACACGTTGATACCCAGTTTGCGCAGTACCGTCTCGTCCGTCGGCGAGATAATCACGCTAAAGAAGGCATCGCAACCGCGCAGCTGCTCCAGGCCCGAAAGGACGCGAGCGGCCGTCTCACTCGTGGCCGAGGTGATCGACAGCGCCATAAGCGTCTCGTCGGTGTGGAGGCGAGGGTTTTTGCTGCCCAGGAAATGCGTCTTGAGCTTGCTGATGGGCTCGATCGCCTCATCGCTAATGACCTCGAGCTCAAGGTCGACGCCCGAGACATGCTTGAGGGCGTTCATAATGAGCGAGCTCGCGGCGCCCAGGCGCGTGGAAGTCTTGCCGGTCACCACGGAGCCATCGGGCATGACCATGGCACCCACGGGACCACCCGTCAGCTGCTCCCTGGTGAGGGCCGCCGAGCGCGCCGGTGAGTAGTTCTTATCGATGCCGGCTTTCTTCATAATAATCTTGAGACGGTCGACTTGCTCATCGCCCACGCCGGTACGGCGCACATTTTCGACCGCGGTAAAGTAGCGGCGGACGATCTCCATCTTGGAAGCGTCGCGGCAGGCATCGTCATCGGTGATAGCAAAGCCGACCATATTGACGCCCATGTCCGTAGGGCTCTGGTAGGGGCTCTTGCCCAGGATCTTTTCCATCAGGGCACGGACTACCGGGAAGGCCTCGACGTCGCGGTTGTAGTTGACCGTGGTCTTGTTGTAGGCCTCAAGGTGGAACGAATCGATGATATTGGCGTCGTCGAGGTCTGCCGTGGCGGCCTCGTAGGCGATGTTGACCGGATGCGTGAGGGGCAGATTCCAGACCGGGAAAGTCTCGAACTTGGCGTAGCCGGCGGCGGTGCCGTGCTTGTGCTCGTGATAGAGCTGAGACAGGCAGGTGGCAAGCTTGCCCGAGCCAGGACCGGGGGCAGTGACCACGACGAGCGGTCGGGTGGTCTCGACAAACTCGTTCTTGCCGTAGCCATCGTCGGACACGATCAGATCGACATCGTGCGGATACCCCTCGATGGGATAGTGCAGCTTGGCGGGAATACCGAGCGCGTTCAGGCGGTTGCGGAACACATCGGCAGCGGGCTGGCCGGCGTACTGGGTGATGACCACAGCCGCCACAGCAAAGCCGTTGCCGCGAAACAGGTCAACCAGGCGCAGCACATCCTCGTCATAGGTAATGCCGAGGTCACCACGAGCCTTGTTTTTCTCGATGTGGTTCGCGTTGATCGCGATGATAACCTCGACATCGTCGGCGATGCTCTTGAGCATGCGGAACTTGCTGTCCGGTTCAAAACCCGGCAGCACGCGGCTCGCATGATAGTCATCGAACAGCTTACCGCCAAACTCCAAATAGAGCTTGCCACCAAACTGCGAGATGCGCTCCTTAATGTGAGCAGCCTGCAGCTCGATATACTTCGCGTTGTCGAAACCCTGGCGCATATATGGC
>JAIHTM010000200.1 GCA_022713905.1 Collinsella sp. | reverse complement strand
CTGAGGGCCGTTGGCGGCGTTTGACGGCCGTCAGGATGCCTTGCGCTTGGTCGGAGAGCCGCCCGATCATGGCCCTAAGCGCGTCGAGGAGCCGGTTCAGGGCCTGGATGCGCCGGTTCTCCTCGCACAGGTCGCCCCTGCCGCCGCGTTTCTCCATCTCGCGGCTGGCGTATCCCTCGTGGATGGTGGGGATGCGTTCGATGCCCCGCGCCTTGAAGCTCCGATGGTCGATGACGGCGTATCCGGGGAGCAGGGCGTTGCAGGAGTCGGCCCACTCGCGCCTGAGCCTTTCGAGGAACTCCTTGGAGTCCAAGGGGTTGTTGCTCACGTTGACGCGCTTCCAGACCTTGCGGTTTCTGGCGCCGATCTTCTGCCGTCCGGTGTCGGGGTCGATGACGGGGATGCGCCGGCCGTTGGCGTCCAACGCGAACTCGCTGCGGCTCTTCGCCGCCCATCTGCCGGTCTTCGGGTCGATGCGCCGGTTGGCGACGAGGATGTGCGCGTGGGGGTTACGTCCGTCCTTGTCGGTGTGGATGGCGTACGTGCAGGCGTAGCCGTTGGCCGTGATGTTCCATGAGATGAAGTCCTCCAGTGCGCGGAAGCGTTCGCGGGCGTCGAACTCGCGGGGCAGGGCGACCATGATCTTCTTCGCGGGCCTCGCGTCGGAACGTTTCTCGGCCATCTCGACGGCGTTGAACAAACGCTCCGGGTCGAGGTACTCGCCGGGCGCGCCCTCGGGCAGCATCGTGCATACATGCTCGACGCGCTCCCTGCGGCCGAACCCGTTGAACGCCTCGCCGGTGCGCTCGTCGCGCATCCGACGCGAGGTGATGTACGAGCAGGAGGCGACGGCGCTGGAGCCGGCGGCACGGCTCACGTTCGACACGTGCAACGAGTAGATCGCCACGGGACTGTACTCCTTTCCGGGAATCCAAAGGGCCGGGAGGCCCGTTGGCCCTCCACCGGGGAGGTGGCCGGCACCCCGCCGGGACGGGGCGCGGATCCAAGCGGCGCACGCTTGGCCCCCACGGAGTGGCCCCTCGGGAGAGCGCGCTTACGCTGAATGTTACCACCGGTAACATGTAAGTGCGCCCTCAATGAAATTGAGGGACTTCCACCTGACCTTGCGGGGATGGTTCCGTTACCGGCGTGTCGGTCGACGCATAGAGCGGTGCATGGACGAATTTTCTGATGCTCTTATGCAATGGGCTTGGCGATTCATGGGATTGATTTACGGGGAGTTTCCTGAGACTGCGGCAAGGCTGATCCTCTCGGCTGCTCTTCGCAAGCTGCCGCAGCTTGCGAAGAGGCTTTTCCGGTCGGTGTTTCCCTCCCGTGGCCGTCATGCGCGCGGAAATCGGCGGGGGCGGCACGTTCAGCATTGATGAACGCTTCGCCCTCGCGGCTTGGATGTCCAAACCGGCTCCGTTCTTCCGGGTTTAGGTTTGGTGTGTAGACGCCGTGCCCCGTGCCGTGCTGCCGTGGGGTCTAGCGTCCTGATTGATAACCGACGGAACGCAGGGAGGAACCGATGACCAGGAGCGTCGAGGAGCAGATGGCCGACATCGAGCGCCGGATGAAGCAGCTCAGGGCGCGCAAACAGCGCATCGTGGCTAGGGAGAACGCCAAGGCGCGCAAGCGGCGCACCCATCTGATCATCCGGCTGGGCGGCATCCTCTCCAACGAGGGCGTGCTTGGCTACGACGAGGGCGTCTGGAACGACGAGGGCAACCGGCAAAGGCTGCTGGACATGCTCAAGGCCCATGCCGCCGAACTGCGCGCATGGGCCTCTGACGCGGGCGTGAGGCTCCCCAGCGCTGAGTCGGCGGGTGAGCTGCGGGAACAGGTTCGTGACCTGCCCCAAGAGCCTCAGATACAGGAGCAGCCGGGCTATGGCTACCAGCCCGGATTCCAACAGCCACAGCAATGGCAGCAGCAGCCTTGGAACTGAGTCGGTTTCTTCTCTTCATCGGGGCGGAGCCCCTTTTTATAGAATCTTTTGTACTCTTTTAGACTCCCCGCAGGCCTTACGGCAGTAGGGGAAACGCACTATTAAAGGGGAGAAAATGGGAGATTAAAGGGGAGATTTTGGGAATTATTTAGGGGAGGTTTTGGGAGAATAAAGGACGCTTTTGAGGAATAAAAACGAGGTTTTGGGAGAATAAAGGGTAGAAAATATAAAAATCTCGTTTTTATGGTAGAATGCAGTCATGTCCGATGAGATCGTGAAGTACTCGAACCAGTTCAACAATCAGGCGCTGCGCAAGTTCACCGCGCTCGATCTTGATTTGCTGATGGCCATCGCGTCTCGCGTGCGGGACAAGGGCACGGACGAGGTGGCGTTCACGTTCGAAGAATTGAAGCGGCTGGCCGGACTTCAGAGGAACATGACCAACGATGAGTTCGCCAAGCAGATTGCCAATGTGAACCGTCGCCTGCTCGCGCTCAACTTCGAGTTCCAGAACGAAGAGCACGACATCATCCAGTTCGCCCTGTTCGCAGGCTTCGTCACCAGCCCGACCAAACGCACACTCACCGTATCGGTGAACTCGCGCTTCTCGTTCCTGCTTAACGACCTCACCTCGCAGTTCACCCGCTTCGAGCTGGCCGAGTTCACGGCCCTGCGCTCCAGCTACGCCAAGGAGTGCTACAGGAGGCTCAAGCAGTACCGACAAACCGGTGTGTGGAAGGTCAGCCTTGAGGACTTCCGCCGACTGCTCGACGTACCCAAATCGTATCGGCCGAGCGAAATCAACAAGTATGTTCTTAAGCCGATTGAGGAGGAGTTGGGACCTCTGCTGAATCTGAAGGTGCATCGCAAGTACCTGAAGAAGAAGCCGGGACGTGGCCGCGCTTCCCTTGTCGGGTTCGAATTTGAATTTGACCCGGAGAAGGTACCCGGCGGCGCTCCCGCTCCGCGCGTGGAGCTGTCCGGCTCCGTGGTGACCGATGAGGCGAGGAAGTCGCTCAGGGACGTGTCGAAGACGCCCGTGCCCGATCTGTCGGTGCCGGGCGAGGGACCGGCGCTCGACCCTGATACTCAGGCGTTCCTCGACGCGCACGGCGGTCATGGATTCGCCGGTGCCGAGGGGTATGTCTCCGACTGGCCGAGTGCTGCGTGATGGTATGTGAAAGCCCGTCCGGGCTTGCGCTCGGACGGGCCGGGTGCCGTTTAGCGGCTGTTTCTCATCGCCCAGACGGCCAGGGCCGTGAGGATGATGTCCGCGGCGATGGGATGCACCGCCGGTGCGAGACAGACGGCGATGACCGCCATCAGCAAATCAAGATCGAGCGCGGTGAACTTGCGGCGGAACGAGCCAGGGCTGAACTGGATGCGTATAAGGCGGCCCACGATGGTCTGACACCATTCGAGGTGGCCAGACGCAGCCATGATTCACAGGCCATGCCCGATGATCGGATGGAGCCTGGTATCGAGCCGACTCTTTTCTGAACAAGGGGCCTGCCGCGGGCTCCGACCCGCGGCAGGTTGCGCCGTCAACGGCGGCTGGATGCCATCGCCCAGACGGCCAGGGCCGTCACGGTGATGTCGGCCGCGATGGGATCCATCACGGGAGCGAGGCAGATGACGATGACCGCCATCAGCCATATCCAGGGCCGGCCGTGCGGCCCCTTGTTACCCATGCGCATGTGCTGCGCCTTTCGTTCGGGCCGCGCCGCGACTGGCGCGGCAGCGTCGCCCGGCGGATGCCGGGCGGTCGGTTTTCGTCCCTGCTACAAGACGTCCATCGACGACGCCAATCGTATCGGCTAAGATGGAAACGCCGGCGGAGGCGCTGCTAACTTCCCCCTTACGATCAGGCGGGCATGCATGACTTTTCGGGGATGGCCGATGCCGGCGGGATGGGTTACCCGCCATCCCCTTTGATTGGGCCGTGGCCCCGCGTCTTCGGATGCGGGGCCGGCGTCTTCAAACACCAACCCTTTGCATTACTGGTCTGTTCAATCCAAGGTCCAAGAGCTATAATTTCCTTGTCAGACGCACGTCTGGCATACCTAATCAAGGGGGGCAAAAATGTTACGTACCAAGCATTTGAAGATGGCAGTGGTTCCAATGACTCTGCTGGCGCTCCTGTCGACGGCAGTCCCGGTGGCATCTGCTCAAGAAACCACTGACGAGTCGTTCTATGAACTTACCACCACTCCGTCGGGCGGGGACATGATTGTCGGCGAACCTGGCACAACGATTCTCTTTGATTCCAGCAACGGCGAATTGGTGGACGTGCTGCCGCCGAGCGAGGCTGAAGATTATTCGGTAACTGTCTCGCGTGGATGCGCTGATTCCAATGCTGGATGCTGGGCTGGCGGGAACGCTTTGGGTGACATGCAGTTTGCAGGCACCGGAACGGCAACGGGGTCCTGGCCGTATCGCAACAGCTATACGACCGGCAATAAGTCGGGACAGATCACCTTCGCAATCAATGGAGTTACATACACCCCTGTCGCAGCTGGTCCGTGGATGCGCATCGCCACGGCAGACGGCTCTGGCGTCGACGGCGTATCCGTTACCCGCTGGTAAGGATGTCTTTCTAAATTTCGGGCCGGTGTCTTCGGATGCCGGCCCTTTGCGTTCCCGGCGTTCTCACAGGCCGAGTCCGTGGCCTCCCGTGCCCCAGCCCATGCCGATGTTAAGCGGGTCGGCGGGGTCGGAGAGGTCCCATGTCTCCTCCATGTCGGGTTCGGCCTGTTTTTCAGCCTGTTTGCGTTCGTTTTCGGCCAGCCGCTCGTCAAGCCGTGTCTTGAACCTGTCGGTGAGCGCCTTTTTCGTCCTGATGGGCTTCGGGGGTTCCTGCGGGGCCTGTGGCGGCGTTTCACGAGCCTGCGGGCGTTCCTGTGGCCTTTCGGCCGGTTCAGGGCTTGAAGGGGCCTGTGGCGCGCCTGAGGGCCGTTGGCGGCGTTTGACGGCCGTCAGGATGCCTTGCGCTTGGTCGGAGAGCCGCCCGATCATGGCCCTAAGCGCGTCGAGGAGCCGGTTCA
>JAIHTM010000199.1 GCA_022713905.1 Collinsella sp. | reverse complement strand
GAGTGTGGGAGTTCGCATGGATATCAAACGCAAGATCACCGAGGCGCAGGGCCTCACCCCCACCGAGCAACAGCTCGGCATTGCAGCCCTTGCCATCGGCGAGGACATCCGCGGGCTTTCGATTAAGGAATTTGCCGCGCGCGCCAACGTTTCGGTCGCGAGCGTGCACCGTTTTTTGCAAAAAGCTCGACCTCGAGGGTTTCAAGGACCTCAAGGTCGAGCTTATTCGCTTGGCAACCGAGGCGGGCAATCGGCGCAACGTGGACATCAACTTTCCCTTTGATGCTACGTCCAGCCCCGCGCAGGTTATGGAGCGCATGGAGGGGCTCTACCAGACCACGCTGGCCGAAACGCAGGAGCTGCTCGACCCCACGCAGCTTGACCACGCCGCCAAGCTTATCGCGAACGCCCGACAGGTCGACATCTACACGGGCTCGCACAACCTCTATCCAGCGGGAATGTTCCGCGATCGCCTGCTCTCCGCCGGTAAAAGCGCGACGTGCCACGACGGCGTCGAGCCCCAGGTGCGAACGGCGCTCGCCTCGGGCCCCGACCATGCGGCAATCGTCATCTCCTACAGCGGCCTTGCCCCCAACCTCAAGGGCATCTTGCCGATCCTCAGCAGTCGGCATGTCCCGGTCATCGTCATCGGCACGCCTTATTGCGCTCGCATTCACCCCGGCTTTGCCGCCTACCTTACGGTGAGTGACCACGAGAGCATGACGCATCGCATCACGCAGTTCGCGAGCCACATCGCCGTGCAATACGTACTCGATTCGCTCTACAGCAGCTACTTCGCCAAAGACTACGCCCGCTGCGCCGAATTCCTAGAGCGATCGTTTCCCTACACCCGCCTCCCCGGGCTCAAGTAGCGACGAGCGTGGATTTTTGGACACTCGAATAACGAGCGTGGATAATCTCCCACTTTGAGCCCGCACACACGCCAAAACCGGGAGATTATCCACGATCGTGTTGAATGATCCGTTTTCCTCTGCGCCCGAGGGACCACTCGACCACCTTGCACCAAAGCAATAACGACTTCTCGTCATTAGATTATTCAAATCGACTCTAATAACTATTTTCGCCATAAACTCGTTATTAGAATTGATATGATTAGCCTAATAACGAGTTCCGGCACTAAAGATATGGAGGGCGCGATGCAAATCGAGGAGAACGGCCAGGGAACGCTCCGCAATAATCTATCGGGGAAATTAGCTTACTATTCGTTTTTGCCAACGCCCTTGCAATCATTGAGGCAGCTAAACCTCACTGAGGAAACCTATCGCACGCTTTCCGCATGCTCACGAAAGCTTGGAGAGCTTGAAGGCATGCTCTACTTTGTTCCCAACGCCGACATGTATCTGACAATGTATGTGCGCAAAGAAGCACTCCTTTCTTCGCAAATTGAGGGAACTCAGTGCACGTTTGACGACCTACTTAGTCCATCGCAAACCCAACTCCATCATAAAGATGTCGCAGATGTCGTGAATTATGTCCGTGCTGTCGACCGCGGCGTAGAACTGCTCAAAAAGATGCCCTTGTGTACGAGGCTTCTCAGGCAGGTTCATGCGGTCCTGCTGGACGGAGTGCGCGGAACGGAAAAGAATCCAGGCGAGCTGCGCTCCTCACAAAACTGGATTGGCCCTTCAGGCTGCACCATTGCAACTGCATCGTTCGTCCCTCCAAACATTGAAGATTTGAGCAACACGCTCCAGGACCTCGAACGATTTATCAATGAGCCTCAAGTCGAAATGGATCCGATCGTGCGGGCGGCGCTCGTCCATTACCAATTTGAAACTGCCCATCCATTCCTAGACGGAAACGGTCGCCTGGGCAGGCTTCTCATTACACTTATGCTCATCAATGATGGCGTTCTTCATTCTTGCTTGTTCTATCCATCGTTCCAGTTCAAGAAAAATCGAAGCGAGTACTACCGACAACTCACGTCCGTAAGGGAGCGAGGCACTTACGAGGAATGGATAGAGTTTTTCTGCGCCAGTCTTCTTGAGAGTGCGAAGGACTCGGTAGAGTCTTTAAAAAACCTTGTTGACCTCCATAACCGTTCCACAGCAACCATTACCGAAAATCTCGGAAGGACTGCTGCAAACGGGCAAAGGCTGTTGGGCATTCTTGAAGAGCACCCCATCGTCGACACCGCATTCATCGCTGCCCAACTCGATATCGGCAGGAGCACCGCGAGCTCGCTCGTTAAATCATTCGAAGAATTGAACATCCTTCGTCCGCTCGACGAATCAAAGCAGAGATATCGACGGTACGGATATGAAGAGTATCTTTCGATTCTCAGGGAAGACGCCGAGCCGATTAGATAGGCATCGCAGCCCAACCAAATATAACGAGCGTGGATAATCTCCCACTTTGAGCCCGCACACAGGCCAAAACCGGGAGATTATCCACGCTCATTTTGGGTCCCCTGGGAACGCATGAGGAGGGCGGATAGACAGCCGTTATTTGCGAGGCGTCAGCGACGTAAAGAGTCCGTGTTGGTTGCAGTAAAGATATATCCTGCCGCGCCCGGTAATATGGAATCGCGGCTGCACCGATTGCTCTGGATAGAGCTTCTTAAAGCAGATGCCGCCCATAGTCGCATATGCCACAAAGCTAATGTAGTGATCCTTGGTCATGGGATGATCGAGCGTGACGTACCAATCGTCCTCGATGCGCTCGATGGAAAAGGCGTGGTCCGCGTCCGGCTCTTCGGCCTCCTGGGAAAACATCGTGGAGCCACAGCAGCTAAAGCTGCCTCCTCCGAGCGCGTGCACAACGTTTCCGCAGATAGGGCAAACGTAAAAGACACCTTTGAGCATATTGCCTGCACGGTTGGCGTTGGCCCGAATGTCACCAGCCAAAAGCTCAGCCACGCTTATGCCGAGTCTCTGGGCCAAAGGCTCAACGAGGGAAATGTCGGGAAGGCCGCGGCCGGATTCCCACTTGCTGACGGCTTTATCGGTCACGCCAAGGCTTTCCGCCAGGGCGCGCTGAGTGAGGCCGCGCTCTTCACGCAGCCGCTTGATGGCATGCGCTGCCAAAAAAGTATGGGAAGCATTGGTTTGCCGTGTCTGGTTCATGAGCTGTCCAATCAAATTGAAGAAATGGAGTGAACCGGTTCGACAGTCAGTATCCATTTGAAGGCCAGGCTCGACAACCTACGCTGCGTAGACATGCGCCAATCGAACGAGCCGGATTTTTGGACGCTCATCCTGAATGATCCGTTTTCCTCCGTCCCCAGGGGATCACTGCCGCATTCGGAGCAAGGCGACGTCGCAGGTAGAGGACGGACAGCGAGCGACGTCCAGGGCGAACAAGTTGGCATGAAAAAGGCGAGGCATAGACCTTCTGGTCATGCCTCGCCTTTTGAATGACAAATTGTCGCTCTGGGCGGCGCGCAGCGTCGAGCCGTTACGCGGTTTGGAAAACCGCGTAACTACTCCCGGACTCCGTACTGCTCGTAGTAGGCGTCGATGGCGGCCTTGAGCTCGTCGTCGATGACAACCTTGCCGTCGATCTCGTGGTTGTAGAGGGTCTCGACAACCTCGGCCATGGAGACGATGCTCGCGACGGGGAAACCGTACTTGGCCTCGATCTCCTTCTGCGCGGTGGTCACGCCACCCTTGCCGACCTCCATGCGGTTGAGGGACACGATCAGGCCCTTGATTTCGACGTCGGCAGCAGCCTTGACCTTGGGATAGGTCTCGTCGATGGACTTGCCGCTGGTGGTGACGTCCTCGACCATGACCACGCGGTCGCCGTCCTGGGGCTCGTAGCCCAGCAGGTTGCCCTTGTCGGCACCGTGGTCCTTAGCCTCCTTGCGGTCGCAGCAGTACTTGACCTCCTTGCCGTACAGCTCGTGGTAGGCAATGGCGGTCACGACGGCCAGCGGAATACCCTTGTAGGCCGGTCCAAACAGCACATCAAAGTCGTCGCCAAAGTTATCGTGGATGGCCTGGGCGTAATACTCGCCCAGCTTCTTGAGCTGATAGCCCGTCACGTAAGCGCCGGCGTTCATAAAGAACGGGGACTGACGGCCGCTCTTGAGCGTAAAGCTGCCGAACTTAAGGACGTCGGACTCGACCATAAACTTGATGAACTCTTGCTTGTAAGCCTCCATGCGGGCTCCTCTCGTAATCGCGTACGTGCCTTCCAGTTTAGCGCAGGCGAAGCGTCGATGCGGGCGCGCTTTGGGGCCACGGCATTCTGTAAAGGCTTTGTCAGGGGGAATGGTTTTCCGAACAATGGGGTTGACATGTCAAACCCCCTCATCAAGAATACGGGCGGATTAAAAAGGGGTACGAGATACCCAAAGCGCGCTGCGCCCGGCCTTAAGGAGGTGTGCCATGGAAGGCAGTCCTAGTCGAAAAACCTGCATGTCGCCCTCGGCACGCCGCGAGGACTCCGCATCCGCATAACCACCAACAACAGATCGTCAAAACCACCACAAAGGTGCCTGTCCCCTTTGTGGTGGTTCGTGAGCTTGACGTGAGCGACATCTAGGTTTTTTTGCAACTCAATACGACACGTACGCTAACTCCCTTCAACAAGGAGGACCCTATGCTGATGCTCAAAACCGCCACGGTACTCGAAGCTATCTCCAAGCGCCGCCGCACGGCGCGCCCCGCCGCTCATACCGGCCTGTCCAAGAACACCATATTCGCCACCACCCATAGCGCCGATGACGCTCTCGTACTGCTTGACGCCACGGCAAACGGCCTCACCGCCAAGCAGGCAGCCGGATACCAGTGTGATGACGAAAAGAATCAGCGCGTCTTTCATAAATCCTGCTTTATTCATAATTACTTGCCCTCCTTTCCAAATGCTTTGGGAAGGGTTACTTTCTCAATCAGCGGAACAAGGATGTTGCTGATGATAATTGCATAGGACACGCCCTCTGCGGAGCCGCCGAAAATCCTGAACAGTCCTGTGAGCACACCCAGCAGGATACCGAACACAATCTGGCCCTTTGGCGTGATGGGACTGGTCACATAGTCGGTTGCCATAAAGA
>JAIHTM010000198.1 GCA_022713905.1 Collinsella sp. | reverse complement strand
ATGCCGTTCGAGATGAGGGTCAAGATGCCGGCGCCCGACGGGGAGACGGCGAGTTAGCCGGCAGGTCGGCATGTCAATCCTGGTCTAACAGAGCCTTTTTAATCCCCGTCCCAGAAAAATCATTATGCATAGAAAGTCATAATTATCATTTCGTAAACATTTCGATGAAATTAACGCCATGAGGCATGCTTGCGGTTACAATACCGCGAGGCCTAACTACACACCTTTAAGCCGGTCCTGTGAGACCGGGAAGGAGAATTATGGCGAACAACCATACCGCGGGCGCTGCCGCCCGCACCTTCGCGCCCAGCGAGCTTTGCCAGCGTATGCTGGCCAAAACCAGCAAGGGCACCTGCGGTCCCTGTATCCTGTATCTTGAGGATGGGACCATTTTTTATGGACGTGCATGCGGCGCCGAGGGCACCGCGACCGGCGAAGTCTGCTTCAACACCTCGCTCGAGGGCTACTTTGAGGTCATGACCGACCCGAGTTATGCCGGCCAAATTGTAACCATGACCTATCCGCAGATCGGCAATTACGGTATCGACGAGACCGATGTCCAGTCGGCCTTCCCCGGCGACGCCGTGCGCCCTGCGAGCGCTCCGGCTATGCGCGGCATGATCGTTCGCGACATGTGCGCCACGCCTTCTAACTGGCGCTCGGCCGTTAGCGTGCCGGAGTACCTGCGCGCTCACGGCATCGTCGCTATCGAGGGTGTCGACACCCGCGCTCTGGTGCGCCATCTGCGCGACAATGGTTCCAAGATGGGCATTATCTCGACCGAGATCTTCGACGTCGACGAGCTTGCCGAGCGTCTGGCCGCAGCGCCCACGCTGGTGGGCGAGAATCTGGTCAAGACCGTGAGCTGCCCTGAGCCCCACGCTTTTGCCGCGAGCGATCTACCCGCTACGCATGACTTTGCGCTGGCTCCTGCTGCCCCCGCCCGCCACAAGGTGGTCGCGTACGACTGCGGTGTGAAGCGAGGTATTCTGGAGGGCCTGGTCCGTGCCGGCTGCGACCTCATCGTCGTGCCGTGGGATACGCCCGCCCAGCAGGTGCTCGACATGAATCCCGACGGCGTCTTTTTATCCAACGGCCCCGGAGACCCCGATGCCGTGGTGGAGACCTACGAGCAGGTGCAGCAGCTGATCGGCAAGGTGCCGGTCTTTGGCATTTGCCTTGGTCACCAGATGATCAGCTTGGCGTGCGGCGCCCAAATGGAAAAGCTTAAATTCGGTCACCGTGGCGGTAACCAGCCGGTTATGAATCTGGTGAGCCGTCGCGTGGAGATCACCGCGCAAAACCACGGCTTTGGCCTGCTGTTCCCCAGTCTGGGCAAACTGATTCCGGAGCTTTCCGGCGGCGAAACCGAGCATGCGGCCGATGGCGACCTGCGCGCCTGGGTGCGTCGCGGCGTCGCGCCGGTCGTGATGAACGAGCGCTTTGGTCGCATTCGCCTGACACATGTGAACCTCAACGACGGCACCGCCGAGGGCATCCAGCTGCTCGACGCCCCGTGTTTCTCGGTCCAGTACCACCCCGAGGCTTCGCCCGGCCCCACCGATGCCCACTATCTCTTTACCGCCTTTACGCGACTCATGGACGGCGAGGAGAACTACCTGGACATCGACACCGCGAAGGACCGCCTCGCCGGCTGGAATTTCGCCGAGTCCGAGAACGCTGCGACCGAGGAGAACTAACATGCCTAAACGTACTGACATCAAGCGCATCCTCGTTATTGGTTCGGGCCCCATCGTTATTGGCCAGGCCTGCGAGTTCGACTACTCCGGCGCCCAGGCCTGCAAGGTGCTCAAGGAGGATGGCTTTGAGGTCATCCTGGTCAACTCCAATCCGGCGACCATCATGACCGACCCGGGCTTGGCCGACCGCACCTATGTTGAGCCTATCACCGCCGAGTTTATCGAGCGCGTGATCAAGAAAGAGCGCCCGGACGCGCTGCTGCCCACGCTGGGCGGCCAGACCGGTCTGAACGCCGCCGTCGAGCTGGCAAAGGACGGCACGCTCGACAAGTACGGCGTCGAGATGATCGGCTGCGACCTGGCCGCTATCGAGCGCGGCGAGGACCGCAAACTCTTTAACGAGGCCATGGCCGAGATCGGCCTGGAGGTCGCGCGCTCGGGCTATGCCTACAGCGTGGCCGACGCCGAGGCTATCGCCGAGCGCGTGGGATATCCCTGCGTACTGCGCCCGAGCTTTACCCTCGGTGGCGCCGGCGGCGGCATCGCGCATACCCACGAGGAGCTCGTCTCCATCGTGAGCCAGGGCCTTGAGCTCTCGCCTGCCCATGAGGTGCTGGTCGAGGAGTCCATCGAGGGTTGGAAAGAGTATGAGATGGAGGTCATGCGCGACCACGCCGGCAACGGCATCATCGTGTGCTCCATCGAGAATCTCGACCCCATGGGCGTGCACACCGGCGACTCCATCACCGTGGCGCCGGCGCAGACGCTCTCCGATCTTGAGTATCAGCGCATGCGCGTGGCCTCGCTCGCCATTCTGGAGAAGATTGGCGTCGAGACCGGTGGCTCCAACGTGCAATTTGCCGTGAACCCCAACACCGGTCGTTTAATCGTCATCGAGATGAACCCGCGCGTGAGCCGTTCGTCCGCGCTGGCCTCCAAGGCCACGGGTTTCCCCATCGCTAAGGCCGCCGCGCGCCTGGCTGTGGGCTATACGCTCGACGAGATTGTCAACGACATCACCAAGGCCACGCCCGCCTGCTTTGAGCCCACGATTGACTACTGCGTCGTTAAGGTGCCGCGCTTTGCCTTCGAGAAGTTCAAGGGTGCCGACCCCACGCTCACCACGCGCATGAAGGCCGTGGGCGAGATCATGGCGATCGGCCGCACCTTTGAGGAGGCCTTCGGCAAGGCCATGCGTTCGCTGGAGGACGGTCACCAGGGTATCTGCGCCGGTGGCAAGGAGGGCGCCGACAAACTGAGCGACGATGAGCTCACTCAGGCCGTGGCAACCCCGACTGAGCACCGCATTTTCTTTGTGGTCGAAGCCCTGCGCCGCGGCTGGGATGTCGCGCGTATCCATGCCATCTGCGGCATCGACCCGTGGTACCTCAACCGCATCAACGATATGGTGCAGGTCCAGGAGAGCATCCGCGGCCTGCGTGTGGAGGACATTGACGCCGATGCGATGCGTCTGCTCAAGCAGTATGGCACGAGCGACGCCGAGATTGCCGCGCTGACCGGCTCGGACGAGCGCTTTGTGCGCGCCTACCGCAAGGGCCTGGGCGTGGTTCCCAGCATGAAGACGGTCGACACCTGCGCTGCGGAGTTCTCGAGCGCCACGGAATACCACTACAAGACCTACGAGAACATCTACCGCACGAGCCCGGATGCCAAGAAGTGTGTGGCTCCCGACGAGACCACGCCGGCGGACAAACCCAAGGCGATGATCCTGGGCGCCGGCCCCAACCGTATTGGCCAGGGTATCGAGTTCGATTACTGCTGCGTGCACGCGAGCTACGCGCTGGCCGCCCGCGGCTTCGAGACCATCATGGTCAACTGCAACCCCGAGACCGTCTCGACTGACTACGACACCTCGGACCGCTTGTACTTTGAGCCGCTCACCTACGAGGACGTCATGGATGTCATCGATGTTGAGCGACCCGACGGCGTCGTGGTGACGCTCGGCGGCCAGACCCCGCTTAAGCTGGCGCGCATGCTCGAGGAGAGCGGCGTGAACATTATGGGCACCAAGCCCGATGCCATCGACTTTGCCGAGGACCGCGAGCGCTTCGCCGCTCTGCTCGACAAGCTGGGCATCATGTACCCGCCGGCGGGCCAGGCCACCTCGTTTGAGGAGGCCGAGGCCGTGGCCGCGCACATCGGCTACCCGCTGCTGGTGCGTCCGAGCTACGTGCTGGGCGGCCGCGGCATGATGATCGCCTACGATGCCGAGCATCTGCGCGATTACATGGCCGAGGCTGCGCGCATTAGCCCCGACTACCCGGTGTACCTGGACCGCTTCCTGGAGGGCGCGATCGAGTCCGACGTCGACGCCCTGTGCGATGGTGAGGAGGTCTACATCGGCGGTATCCTGGAGCATATCGAGGAGGCCGGCATTCACTCTGGCGACTCCGCGACCTGCATCCCGCCGTTTAGCTTTAGCGAGAGCCTGCAGGCGAAGCTCCGCGAGACCACGCGCCGCATCGCGATAGCGCTGGGAGTCCGCGGCCTGGTCAACGTGCAGTACGCCATCAAGGGCGAGACCGTCTACGTGATCGAGGCCAACCCGCGTGCCAGCCGTACCGTGCCGTTTATCTCCAAGGCCACCGGCGTGCCGCTGGCCAAGTGCGCGGCGCGCACCATGGCGGGCGATTCTATCGCGAGCCTGGGTCTGCCGAGCGACGAGCGTCAGCTCGATTGGTTCTGCATGAAGGAAGCCGTTATGCCCTGGGGTCGTTTCCCAGGTGCCGACGTTATCCTGGGGCCCGAGATGAAGTCGACGGGCGAGGTCATGGGCATTGCCAAGAGCTATCCCGAGGCATACGCCAAGACGCAGTTGGCAATCGACTATAAGCTGCCCGACCCCAGCAGTGGCAAGGTGTTCATCAGCGTGTGCGACCGCGACAAGCGTCATATCCTTTCGGTCGCGCGTATCCTGCGCTACTTGGGCTTTGACATCTGCTCCACCGAGGGCACGGCGCGCGTGCTGCGTGGCGGCAATGTGACCTGCGAGGTCGTGGAGAAGATCAGCGGCCCGCACGACGGCGAGCGCCCCAACATCGGCGACCTGATCGCCGACGGCAAGATCGCGGTGATCGTCAATACGCCGTACGGCCCAGGTTCGCGTGGCGACGGCTACCTGCTGCGTACCGAGGCCGTGCGTCGCGGCGTGACCTGCGTGACTGCAATGTCCGCGGCCAACACGTACGTGAGCGCCATCGAGGCGGTGCGCGAGGACCAGCAGGGTCACGGCAGCGCCAACGACATGGGCATGGACGTCATCGCCCTGCAGGACCTGCCGCAGTACACGGTGTAGGGTGACCTGTCCGGCCGGGGCGGGGGCCGAGTTTCCCCCTTCGCTCCGGCTGCA
>JAIHTM010000005.1 GCA_022713905.1 Collinsella sp. | reverse complement strand
GTATTGAGTAGCGCCGTTCCATGAGGATGCTCGGCGGCGGGCAGTGTCTCAAGGCCAGCCGTCTGCGAGGGGCTCAGCACCAGGCCAACTCCGGCATACACGACAACGGTCAGCGCCACGACAATACCGATGTTTATGCTTGCAGCTGTCATCGAGATGGCAATCTGGCCAACGGCGATCAGGGCAAATCCAATCGGCAGCAGCGGCCATGCACCATGGGCGTCCATCACGCGTCCGCCCGCAATCGAGGTCACCGCGTTAAAAGCAATTGCCGGCAAAATGAACAGGCCTGCGGCAAGCGCCGTCATGCCGTACGCGCCCTCAAAATACAGCGGTAGCAAAACGCTCATCGAAAACGTCGTCATCATCGACACGACCACGAGCAGACATGCCGGCCAAAAGCGAATGCTCGCCATGGGGCGCACGTTGAGTACCGGGTGCTCGAGCTTAAGCTGACGAACGGCGAACAAGCCAAGCAACACAAAGGCGACAGCAAGCGCCACGACACCAGTCGTCACATTGGCGGAGAACTCACCAACGGAGTACACGAACGCCGTGATGTCGGTAGCAAGCAAAAAAACCGAGAGGATATCGAGCGAAACATCCAGGCGCTCGCCGACGTTTTGCACGAGTTTTGCACCCACGACGGCAACCACGATACCGCCCACCAGCGGGACGATAAACACAGCCCTCCAACCAAACAGGGTGCACATAAGGCCACTAATCACAGGACCAAACGCCGGTCCCAACGTGATGCAAGCACCGCCCAGGCTCAAATACAGGCCGAGCTTCTCGCGCGGGGCGCAAGACAGCACCACGTTCATCATAAGCGGGAACAAGATGCCCGAGCCCGCAGCCTGCAGGATACGGCTCGGCAGCAGCACGGCAAACGACGGCGCCAGCAGGCACAGGATCTCGCCGACAACCATGCAGCCGCATGCAAAGAACAGCAGCTTGCGGGTCGAGAAGCGGCCGGACAGGAAGGCCATGATGGCCGTGAAAATCGACGTCACGATCATGTAGCCCGAAACGAGCCATTGTGCCGTGGTCGCACTCACCGAAAACGCCGCCATAATATCGTGCAGCGCCACGTTAATGATGTTCTCGTTAAACGCGGCGACAAAGGCGGCGACATACATCACGGTAAGAAACGTCGAGGTCTTCGATGATGATTGAGTTTTCTTCTGGGATTTGGTCCCCATGAAATTCCTTCCTCTTAGAACGACAAACGCATCGCCCTAGAGGAACAGCCCAGGGCGAAAATGAGCCCTAGACTTACACCGGACAGCGCAAACAGCACATCCGGCAACATGGTTCAACGTCGAAAGATTGTAACGCGAGCGCACGGCTTTGTCTCCGCGCTATTATTGAAAGTCCACGAAAGCATGAGATACAAGGAGCCCGCCATGATTAAACCCATCATGAAGTCCGAGTTCTTTTTACGCCTGCCCTCCGAGGATGCCGGCCCTGAGGACGCCGCGACCGGGCAAGACCTTCTGGACACGCTGCACGAGCACGAGCACGAATGCGTGGGGCTTGCCGCCAATATGATTGGCGTACGCAAACGCATCATCTGCGTAAAGGACGGCAGCAAGTCGTTGCTCATGTACAACCCGCAAATTCTTGAGCAGGTCAATGCCTATCAGACAAGCGAAGGGTGCCTTTCGCTGGTCGGCGAGCGCCCTTGTACCCGCTATCGCCGTATTAAGGTGGAGTATCTGGACGAGAACTTCGTGCACCGCATCAAGAACTTCTCGGGCTACACCGCCGAGATCATCCAACACGAAATCGACCACTGCAACGGGATTGTTATTTAGTTCCGCCGATTCAAGAAAGCTCCCTGCAGCAAAACAACTGCAGGGAGCTTTTCATAGTGCGGAGTTTCTATCCCCTACGACTGGCGGTAATGGTCAAAGAAGTCGGCGAGGTCTTCGAGGGACTCTTTGAGTACTTCCATGCGCGGCAGGTACACGATACGGAAGTGGTCGGGCTCAGCCCAGTTGAAGCCGCCGCCGCGCGTGATCAGGATCTTCTTCTCGTGCAGCAGGTCAAGGGCGAACTGCTCGTCATCGGTGATGTTGAACTTCTTCACATCCATCTTGGGGAAGATGTAGAACGCCGCGCGCGGCTTGACCACCGAGATGCCGTCGATCTTGCTGAGCGCCTCATACACAAAGATGCGCTGCTCGTAGACACGGCCGCCGGGACGGATGTAGTCGTTAACGGACTGATGACCACCGAGTGCCGTCTGAACGATTGACTGAGCCGGCACGTTGGAGCACAGGCGCATGTTGGAGAGCATGTTGATACCCATGATGAAGTCGCTCATGCAGCGCTGGTTGCCCGAAAGCACCATCCAGCCTATACGATAGCCCGCAATCATGTGCGACTTGGAAAGGCCACTAAAGGTAACGCAGGGCAGGTCGGGGGCGAGCGAGGCAATCGAGACGTGCTCGTAGCCGTCCATGCACAGGCGGTCGTAGATCTCATCGGCAAAAATCATCAGCTGATGCCTGCGTGCAACCTCGACGATGCCCTCGAGCACCTCGCGCGGATAGACGGAACCCGTGGGGTTGTTGGGGTTGATGATGACGAGGGCTTTGGTCGCGCTCGTGATCTTGGACTCCATATCCTCCAGGTCGGGATACCAATCCGCCTGCTCATCGCACAGATAGTGCACGGGATGACCACCGGCAAGTGTTGCGCACGCCGTCCAGAGCGGATAGTCGGGGCTGGGGATCAGAATCTCGTCGCCATTGTCGAGCAGCGCGTTCATCGAAAGCTGAATGAGCTCGGACACGCCGTTGCCTGTGTAGATATGCTCCATCTGAACGTTGGGCAGACCCTTGATCTGCGAATACTGCATAATCGCCTTGCGCGCGGAGAACAGGCCGCGCGAGTTGGAATAGCCTTCGCAGTCGGGCAGCTGCTGGCGCATGTCCTTGATAACCTCGTCGGGCGTGCGGAAACCGAAGGGCGCCGGGTTGCCGATATTGAGCTTGAGGATGCGCTCGCCTTCGTCCTCCATACGGGCAGCCTCGTCGACGACGGGGCCGCGCACGTCATACAGAACGTTCTCGAGTTTGGTGGATTTGGAAAAAGTACGCATGGTGGTGCTCCTTGGAATTTGAGCTGAGGGATGGGGTTCGGGCTTGGAAACGTTGCGGGACGATGATGCCTCGCCCTGATCGGCGTCACCGGCGAGCAGCCAGGTAACATCGACCTCCAAGATGCGGGCGAGCAGCTCTGCCACGTCGCGCCGCGGAATCGTCTTGCCGCTCACATATTGGCTCATCTGACTCTTGCCGAGTTTTTTGCCGAGCATCTCCGATGCGCGGATTACGTCCGACTGGCGAACGTCGCGATCGGACATAGCCTGTCGCAGGCGATTACTAAACGTCTCTTGGGCCACAGGAACCTCCTTGCTGGCAAAGTTCAATTTATAGAACACGAATTGAACCAAGGTTCAATTTAGCAAGCAGTATAGCGCCGTACCTCATTCGAAAGTTCAATTTCATAAGAAAACGTACCGAACTCCGAGATTTGCCCAAAGCGGACAATGACGTGCACGCGTTTAGAGGTATTCAAGGAATCGAGCGGCGGCAAGCGAAACGTCAGCCGTGCGATATATCGCATTGATCTGCCGATGGGGATGCCCCTCGAGCCGACGCACGGCAACATCGAACTGACAGCGGCGCAAGATGAGCGCAGGAAGAACGCTCACGCCCAGGCCATCCTCCACCATAGCCATAATCGCATAGTCATCCCAGGTCGACAGCTTGGAGCGCACCGTCAGCCCCGCCCGACGAAACAGCGGCGTAATCTCATCATCGGTGCCGCGTTCCAGCAGAATAAACTGCTCGTTGGCCAAATCGGCAAGAGAGACGACCTCTTCAGTGGCAAGCAAAGAGTCTGCCGGCACTACCGCCATCAACTCGTCGCGCACCAAAGACCGCGACGTCATGCCATTTTCTCGGGGCTCATGCGGGATAAAGCCCAGATCGCAGCGGCCCTCTGCCACCCATTGTTCAATCTCTGAATAGTCGCCCATCAGCAGCTCGTAATCAATGTCTGGATAATCGGCACGAAAACGAGCAATCACCGGCGGCAGCACGTGGGTCGCCACGCTCGAAAACGTACCGATGCAGATTTTGCCGCGCATGAGCCCACGCATCTCATCCACGCGTCGCTGCAAGCGAACGAATTCCTCGCAGAGCGCCTCGACAGCCGGCATGACCTGTCGCCCGTCAGCAGAAAGAGCCACGCCCTCGCGACTGCGGTCGAGCACCTTAAAGCCCCAATCGGCCTCAAGATCGGCCACCATACGGCTCACGCCCGATTGCGAATAGCTCAGGCGCTCGGCGGCGCGCGTAAAGCTTCCGGCGCGCACTGTCTCGAGCAGCACCTGCATCTTTTGAATATTCGTTTCCACGGCAGTCCTCCATCCATGCATGAGCTTTTGTCATGTCAGCCATGCATTATATTCGCTTTTCTTCTAAAGCCAGTTCACCCATAGTGAAGTTGCTCGGATATAGAGGGGATGTCAGCGCATGAACAACGGTCTGTTTACGTACTTAGCAGCATTGCTATTGTTTGGCTCCAACGGCATCATCGCCGCTGCCATCGCACTGCCGAGCTCCGATATCGTGCTACTACGCACGTTTTTGGGCGCACTCTCGCTTGTCACCATCCTCGCCATCACCCAACGCCATAAGTTGCAGGCGCCATCTCGCCCCCGCGAAGCCGCAGCCCTCCTCCTCTCGGGAGCCGCGCTGGGCGCCAGCTGGATTTTTCTGTTCCGCGCCTACCAGACGATCGGCGTCGGCGTATCCTCGCTGCTGTACTACTGCGGCCCCATCATTGTCATGGCGCTCTCCCCGCTCATCTTTGGCGAAAAGCTGACCGGAGGCAAAATCGCCGGCTTTATCGCCGTTGCTTGCGGTGCTTTTCTCATCGCAGCGCAAGGTCTAGGCGGCAATATGCCCATTGCGGGTATCGCCTGCGGCATCGCCTCGGCATTTTGCTATGCGCTGATGGTCATCGCTAGCAAGGGTGCGCCACACATCGAAGGCCTCGAGAACTCCACGCTCCAGGTGAGCGCCGCCTTTGTGACCGCGCTGGTCCTTACGCTCATCACGCAGGGCGCTCCCTTATTCCTGTCCGCCGGCGTCGCCGCCAGTATTGATTGGCGCGCCGTCGTCATGCTCGGCGTCGTCAACACCGGCATCGGTTGCCTGCTCTACTTTAGTGCCGTCGCCAAGCTGCCCGTCCAGACCGTCGCCGTCGTCGGCTACCTCGAGCCGCTTTCGGCGGTCGTGTTCTCGGCCGTCCTTTTGGGCGAAGCCATAACACCGGTCCGCCTGATGGGCGCCGCGCTTATCATCGGCGGCGCGATTTTTTGCGAACTCGCCGGCAAACGCGCAAACGCCAAGGCTGGCATCGCCCAGACAGCACGTGCTTAAAAGCCCTGCTTTGAAATGCTACCTGCATAGATAAATAATCCCCAGCTGAGGATTATTGTCTAAAATAACCCGATGTGCCAAACTGCTCTTGTATGTATAAAGACGGCATAAAGTTTTTGTCCTAGACAGATAACCGGATGTCTAAGGGAGTCCACGTGGCACACAACAAGCTGGAGGCAAGCCTCCAAGACCAGCATGTGCAGGGCGGGCATGGCGCCATCCCCCTCTCCGCTGGCATGCTGCTCGTAACGCTCGGCGTCGTCTATGGCGACATCGGCACGAGCCCCATGTACACCATGAAATCAATCGTCGCTAACAACGGCGGCATCGGCACTGTCAGCGAGGACATGATCCTGGGCGCGCTTTCACTCGTTATCTGGACCATGACGCTCGTGACCACGGTCAAGTACGTGCTGATCGCCATGAAGGCCGACAACCACAACGAAGGCGGTATCTTCGCCCTGTTCAGCCTTGTGCGCAAGGTGGCGCCGTGGCTGATTCTGCCCGCCATGATTGGCGGCGCGGCGCTGCTCGCCGACGGCATCCTTACCCCCGCCGTCACCGTAACCACAGCAATCGAGGGACTGCGCACCATCGAGTGGGGCCATGCACTGCTGGGCGACGGCCAGACCAATGTGATCATCATCACCATCATCATTATCTGCGGCCTGTTTGCCATGCAGCGTGCCGGCACCTCGTCGATCGGCAAGCTGTTTGGCCCGCTCATGACGCTGTGGTTCCTGTTCCTGGCAGGCGCCGGTCTGTTCAACATGCTCGGCAACCTGTCCATCTTGCGCGCGCTCAACCCCATCCGCGGCATTATGTTCCTGTTCTCGCCCATCAACCATTCGGGCATCATGGTGCTCGGCTTCGTCTTCCTGTCGACGACCGGCGCCGAGGCGCTCTATTCAGACATGGGCCACGTGGGCAAGGCAAACATCTATGCATCCTGGCCGTTTGTTAAGGCGGCCCTCATCCTTAACTATCTGGGTCAGGGCGCTTGGCTGCTCGCCAACAACTCCAATCCCCAGATGCTCGCGATGGACATCGTCAACCCGTTCTACATGATGCTTCCCGAGCCCCTGCGCCCCTTTGCCATCGTGCTTTCGGCCGTGGCGGCCATCATCGCCTCGCAGGCGCTCATCACCGGCTCGTTCTCGCTGGTATCCGAGGCCACGCGCCTCAACCTTATGCCGCATCTGCGCATCCACTACCCCAGCGACACCAAGGGCCAGCTCTATATTCCGCTCGTCAACAACATCATGTGGGTCGGCTGCATCTTCATTGTGCTGCTGTTCCAGAACTCCGAGCGCATGGAAAGCGCCTATGGCCTCGCCATCACCGTGACCATGCTCATGACCACGACGCTTTTGACGAGCTATATCGCCGGCATTCTCAAGCACAAGCTGGGCGCCTGCATCTTCGCCCTGCTTTTTGGCGCCATCGAGCTCTGCTTCTTTGCCTCATGCCTCACCATGTTCTTTGACGGCGGCTATGTGATGATCTTCCTGGCCTCGCTGCTGTTTGGCCTTATGTACGTGTGGCGCCGCGGCACCGCCATCGAGCGCACGCAGACGATTCTGCTGCCCGTCTCCAAGTACATCGATCAGCTCAACCGCCTGCGTAACGACGAGACCTACCCCGTGCTCGCCGACAACCTGGTGTTCCTCACCAACAGTCCCGACCCGCTCACGCTCGACCGCGACGTGCTCTATTCCATCTTGGACAAACATCCCAAGCGCGCCAAGGCATACTGGTTCATCAACGTGCACGTTACCGATGAGCCCTATACGCATGAGTATTCCGTTGAGACCTTTGGCACGGACTTCTTGTTCCGCGTGCGCTTGGACCTGGGCTTTAAGGTCAACCAGCGCGTTAACGCCTACCTGCGCCAGATCGTTGGCGACTTGATGGCATCGGGTGAGCTGCCGCCGCAGCATCACACCTACTCCATCTACGAGACCCGCGGCAACGTGGGCGACTTCCGTTTTTGCATGCTACGCAAGATGCTTGCCCCCGAAACGGACATCAACCGCAACGACCACCGCGTGATGGCCATCAAGTACGCCGTCCGCCGCGCCTGCGGAAGCCCGGCACGTTGGTACGGCCTAGAGAACTCGGCCATCATCATCGAGTACGTGCCCCTCTTTGCCCGCATGCGTCCGGCAGTCAAGCTTGTACGCACCCAGGTGCCACTCGAAGTTCAGATCGAGGAAGCCGAGGAAATGGAAGTCGACATCTTCTCGGACGACCTGGTCAACGGCAACGAAGCTGGTAGGAATATGAACGTCGATCCCACTGAGCTGCTCGAGAGCGTCGCCGATACGCCCGAGCAGCAACAGCTCGACGGCCTCGAGAGTGAACAACTCAACGACGCCAACTTCTAGCGACGCCGCGAATCGACGACAGCGGCCCTGCACCTCACGAGAGATGCAGGGCCGCTTTGTATCGCGACGGACTTCTCACCTACGGACGACGCGGCTCGGGAACCACGAGCCTATCGGGGCTCGCGCCCTCGGCATCCATCAGGCTCACGTAGCGAATCGACGGATCCCCATACATCGCGTAGTAATAATTGCCCGTGCGTGCGCTAAAGCAGCCGGTATAGATGGTCTTCTCGAACTTGCCGTCGCCCATCTTGGACGCGCCCTCGATCATCGCCACGCCCTCGAGCGAGCGGAACATGCGAATCACGTTCTCGGCCTCGCTATCTTTTTGCGGGTAATTGGCGTTGAGGTACGCCGCCTTCACGAAGCGGCTCGGCGAATAGCAGTCACCCGGAATACCGCGCATGCCGGCACCCGCGCCATAGGGCTTGAGCTCGGCGCCACGCCATGTCGCCGTCTGCGGAAAATCGCTTGTGGCCGTGATATAGGTGCGCAGGTTTTCCATGTGCCACGGGAAGGCGGGCTGATTGGCAAGGGTGTCGACCGGATCGTCGTGTACATGCAGGCCGTCAGACATCATCTCGACCACGATGCTACGCTGGCTGTCGCCGATAATCCAATGGAGCAGCGACACGCCCAGCCCCTCTCCTGCAGATTTGGCGACAATCACCGTATCACGCAGCGCAGCCTCGACCTCGTCGACCGTCGAGAACGTCGCTGCCACCCACAGGGGAAACTCATAGGCCGCGATATTGGTCTTTCCATCAACCGGTCCCTCGGCATACTCGGCATAGCCCGGGAAATTGAGGCCCGCCACGGCGAGGCCCGCATCGTTGCCGCAATCGAAGAACATAGGGTAGTTCTTGTAATCGATGCACATACCAATCACCGCGTGTGCCGCTGTCGCGTCGTCGATAAACGAATACGGAATGTGAAACCCGCGCGGCATCACGCGAACCTGTTGGCCGTAGTCAAAGCTCCAGTCGAGGTTGCGTCCCAGATACATGTGGCCGGAATCATCGGTAAATCGAATACTCGTGCACATAGCGCCTCCTAGCTTCACGTTCTCGCTAAGTTCATTGTCACCAAACAAAAAGGCGCTAAACACAAAAGCCCGGACATGACAACAACGTCATACCCGGGCTATTCAAGCAGGATAAACTCAACCAAGTTAACCCCGCAGGTCGTCTAAGGGGTCAAAGTGCCGCAGATTGCCACGAAAGAGGAGCGAAGCGTACTTAAGGTACGCGAGCGACGATTGAGCGGCAAGGTGCGGTGCTTTGGTCCCCTTAGACCAACTTTCCTAGACAGTGGTCAATCATGTGTTGAATCATCTGCGCCTCGAAGCCCACAAAGTCCTGCTTGCGCTCGCGCATCTTGCCGTCGACGATCACGTCATAAGCGACCTTGCACTTGATATAGCGCGTGGACTTGGTGACCTCCTCGTGCGTCAGGCAGCTCTCCTCCATCTTGCTGGCGCCCAGACCAAACACCAGACGGGGGTTGTAGAGCACATGGGGCTCGCCGGCATCGTCCAGGTAGACGCAGACCTTCTTGGTGACGCCAATCTGGTTGGCGGCAAGGCAACCGGCATCGTCGAGCGACTTGATGGTATCGATCAGGTCCTGTGCCACCGACTCGTCCTCGACGGTCGCGACCTCGCAACGCTGGGACAGAATAGCCTCGTCGTGGCAGAGCTCTTTAATCATACGTTCCTCCATAGGGGTCGTTGTAACTGCTTAAGTATACGGTACCCACACATTTTCATACGGAAAATACCGCCCGTCCGTTACAAAGCGCCGAACATCAACATGTGAGGAACAGCAAGGTTGTAAAGGCGATATAGTAAGTGAGTTCGTGTCAATCGGCCTAAACTCGGGGCCGAACAAGGAAAGGGTATGCATGGACGAACTATTTCACGTCAGCGAGCGCAAGTCCACAATCGGGACCGAACTTCGCGCTGGACTGACAACGTTCCTGGCGATGGCCTACATCATTGCCGTCAACCCCGCGGTGCTCTCGGGCGCCGGCATCGATGCGGGAGCGCTCGCCTGCGCCACTTGCCTGGGCGCCGGCATCATGACCATCTGCATGGGCATCTTCGCCAACCGCCCGCTCGCTTGCGCTTCGGGCCTGGGCATCAACGCCATGATCGCGGGCATCGCCACCACCATGTGCGGCGGTGACTGGCACGTGGCCATGAGCGTTATCTTCCTCGAGGGTATCGTCATCTTGCTGCTCGTCCTGTGCGGCCTGCGCGAGGCCATTATGGACGCCATCCCCGTGGTCCTGCGCCACGCCATCTCCGTGGGTCTGGGCCTGTTCATCGCCATGATCGGCCTGTGCGACGCCGGTATCATCACCGCTGGTGCCGGTACGCTCGTCGGTCTGGGCGACATCGCCTCCCCCACCTTTATCGTCGGCATCATCTCCATCATCGTGACGGTTGCCCTGGCTTCCCGCAACGTGCCGGGCTCGCTGCTCATCGGCATCATCGTCGCCGTTATCGCCGGTATCCCGCTGGGCGTCACCCACGCCCCCGAGGGCCTCATCGCACCGCTCGACTTCTCGACCTTTGGCGCCCCGTTTGCCAGCACCGCAGACGGCAACATGGCCATCGTGAAGGTTCTGACCGACCCGATGCTGCTCGTCGTTGCCTTCTCACTGCTCATGAGCGACTTCTTTGACACCATGGGCACCGCGATGGCCGTCGCCAAGCAGGGAGAGTTCTTGACCGAGGACGGCAATGTCGAGGACATCCGTCCCATCCTGGTCGTCGACTCCGTGGCCGCTGCTGCTGGTGGCTTTATGGGCGTCTCCTCCATCACCACCTTCGTCGAGTCCACCTCTGGCGCTGCCGACGGTGGCCGCACGGGCCTCACCTCCGTCACCACCGGCGTGCTGTTCATTCTCGCCGCGTTCTTCTCCCCCATCGTCACCATCGTTTCCAGCGCCGCCACCTGCGGTGCTCTGGTCTACGTCGGCTACCTCATGATGAGCGAGGCCTCCGAGATCGACTGGTCCGACGTGTCGCAGGGTTTCCCGGCGTTCATGATTGTCGCCGGCGTGCCCTTCACCTACTCCATCTCTGCCGGCATCGGTCTGGGCTTTATCGCCTACGTGGTCGTCGCGCTCGTTAAGGGCGAGGCCTCCAAGATCAAGCCGCTCATGTGGATCGCAGCCCTCGCCTTCCTCGTCTACTTCTTTGTAGCGTAGCGGCAAAGCTGCCAAAGCAGAACACCAAAGCGCGGAGTCGCATCGAGCGGCTCCGCGCTTTTCTTTTAAAGCCAGGCAACGCACGGACGCGCGATGTATTGCTTCCCAAGTTTTGGACATTTTGCCCTCCAAACGGCACTACCGCCGGCTACATCCTGCAGATATGCTGGACGTAATCGCATAGGCCCTATGAGGATGGGAGTAACCATGGCCGCCTTGTTCACGACCCCCAAGCGCAATGACAAAACCTCTGGAGCCCATTTTGCCGAGCCCGACGTGCGCCGTCGCACGCTGCTCGCACACGGCAGCTGGCGCCGCGTGACACGCCGCATCGTTGTAGGCGCCGTATGCGCGCTTACGGTGAGCTCGTTGCTCATGCCGAGCATCTCGCTTGCCGCCGAATGGATCGACGTTGGCGGCACCCAGTACAACGCCGGCACTGCAGCGGGCGACGAGGCCGGCACCTGGGCCTGGGACGGCGCCGACGACATGAAGCTCAACGGCTATAACGGCGGCGCGATCGAGGCAGCGGGCAAGCTCAACGTGAGCTACGAGGGCAACAACACCGTCACTAACGACGACGGCCGCGGCATCAAGGTTAAGGATGGCGCGAACGAGAACGCCGAGCTTAATATTCAGGGCGACGCGTCCAGCACGCTCAACGTGACATCTTCTCGTGACGCCATCACTTCCGTCGGCAACATCAACATCGACGGCGCTGGCACTGTCAACGCCACGAGCACCGAGCACGATGCCATCGATGCCGGGGGCGATGTCACCATCAAGGGCTCGGGAAACGTTAACGCCACGGGCGATTCGGATGGCATCAGGGCCGACGGCAACATCACGATCGACAGCAGCGGAACCGTCACCGCCAAGGCCACCGAGGATCAGGGTATCGATGCTAACGAGAACCTCATCATAAAGGGCGGCGGCAAGGTAGAGGCAAGCTCTATCAAAGACAATGCGATTTGGGCCGACGGCAACATCGAGATCTCGGGTGGCAGCCAGGTCAAGGCAAGCTCCGAGGAAGACACCGCCATCGACGGTAAAAACAGCCTCACGGTCACGAACGCTTCCCTCAACGCAAGTGGCGTTGGGTATGGCATCTATGTCTACAAGGGCATCACGCTCGATGGCGCGACCGTGACGGTCCGCGCAAGCTCAGATGGCGGGGAAGTCAGCGCACTCTTCACCGATGAGGACGACATCGTCATCAAGAACGGCTCGACTGTGGATGCGCTCGCAGAAGGCAGGTTCTCGGTTGCAATCTCCACCAGTAATTTCTACTCCGGCGAAGCGGGTGGCCATATCTACATCAGCGACTCCGTTGTCAAGGCCATAGCCCGCTATGCCGAGACCGGCGGCGACGGCCCCGACCACTACAGTGGAGATCAAAACGACGAAATCATCCCTGAGTCCGAGGGCCTGAACATCGGCATCTTCGCGCAGACCAGCGAGGGCATCACGCCCGCGACCATCTCGATCGCCCGCAGCAGGGTCACGGCCGAGGGAGACACGGCGGCAATCTTCGCCCTTGCCATGAGCGCGGACGGCAAGGCGATCGGCACCATCGAAATCAAGGACGCCATCATCCAGGCGCCTGCAGGCGGCAAAGTCATTGACTATCGCAACAAGGAAGAGCTCAGCGACGGCATCGTCTACGAGGCGGGGCAGACCATCGGCACGGGCGACGCCACGGTCGACTCCCCCTACGATGAAGCTGTCGCCAAGAGCACGGTCATCGTGCCTCCCGAGGAGATCAAACCCGAGGAAAAGCCCGGCGAGACCAAGCCCGAGGGTTCCAAGTCCGAGGGCACGAAGACAAGCAGGACCGTTGCAGTTGCAGCCACGGGAGCCAAGACCACCGGCAAGCTCGCGGCAACCGGCGACACCTCGGGTGCGGCCATCGTGGCAACCGCCCTTGCAGGAACAGCCGCCATCGCCGCGGGCGCCGTGGTGAGCCGCAAGCGCTCGTAAACACTTTTTCGCACGGGACGGGTGGATCGCGGCCCTTGCCTTCCTCGTCTACTTCTTCGTAGCGTAAGGGCAAGGCTGCAAAAGCTGAACAATAAAGCGCGGAGTCGCCATGCGGCCCCGCGCTTTTCTTTTAGCGCCGGTCCCTGCGCCGGCGTGCGGCCTATTTCTCCCCCATTTTGGCCATTTTGTCCTCCAAACGGCACTACCGCCGGCAATATCCAGCGGATACGCTGAATCTAGTCGTATAGGCCCTATGAGAACGGGAGCAACCATGGCAGCCTTGTTCACGACCCCCAAACGCAATGACACTACCGCCGGAACCCATGTTGCCGAACCCGACGTTCGCCGTCGCATAGGACTCGCGCACGGCAGCTGGCGCCGCGTGACGCGCCGCATCGTCGCGGGCGCCGTGTGCGCGCTCACGGTGAGCTCGCTGCTCATGCCGAGCGTCTCGCTCGCAGCGGAATGGGTCAAGGTCGGCGGCAACAAGTACAACACCGCGGCGAGCGACGAGGCCGGTACCTGGTCGTGGGACGGCGCCGACGACTTGAAGCTCAACAACTATAACGGCGGCGAGATCCAGGCCGCAGGCAAGCTCAACGTGAATTACTCGGGAACCAACATCGTCACTGCCGAATGGATCGAAAGCATCAACGTTTCTCATGGCACTAACGAGAATGCCGAGCTCAATATCCAAGGCGACGAGGGCGGCACGCTCAGCGTGACATCTACTGAGGACGCTATCCTCTCCACGGGTAATATCAACATCGACGGAGCCGGATCCGTCAACGCCACGAGCACTGGGTTAGATGCCATCAATGCCGGAGGTGATCTCGCTATCAAAGGTTCGGGCAACGTCAACGCCACGGGTGCATCGGATGGCATCAGGGCAAACGGCAATATCACGATTGACGACAGCGGAGCCGTCGCCGCCAGGGCTACCAAGGACAAGGGTATTGGAGCCGACAAGAGCCTCACCATCAAGGGTGGCGGTACAGTCGAGGCAAGCTCAGCCGATGGTGAGGCCATTTGGAGCGGCGGCAACATCAATATCTCGGACGGCAGCCAGGTCAAGGCGAGCTCCGAGAAAGACGCCGCCGTCGAGGCCAAGGGCAGCCTCGCAGCCACAAACGCCTCCCTCAACGCAAACGGTGTTGAATATGGCGTCTGTGCCCACAAGGGCATCACACTCGATCATGCAAACGTGACAGTCCGCGCAAGTAAAGGCAGATACGGTGGCGCCATTGCCCTCTTCACCTACCAAGACGATATCGTCGTCAAGAACGGCTCCAGCGTGGACGCGTTTGCGGAAGGCGAGGTTTCGGCTGCATTCTCCACCAGAAACGATCGACCCAACGAGGAGGGTGGCCACATCTACATCAGCGACTCCGTTGTCAAGGCCATAGCCCGCTATGTCGAGAACGGCGACGGCCCCATCCCCTACAGCGAAAACCAAGATGGCGAGACGAGGCGCGAACCCCAAGGCGAGAACATCGGCATCATCGCCCAGACCAGCGAGGGCGTCACACCCGCAGTCATCTCGATCATCCGCAGCAAGGTAACGGCCGAAGGAGATACAGCGGCAATCTTTGCCCGTGCCATGAGCGCTGACGGCAAGACAATCGGCACCATCAAGATTGAGAACGCCGCCATCCAGACGCCCGAAGGCGGCAAGGTCATTGACTATCGCAAGCTCCGTGACGGCATCTACGAGGCAGGCCAAGCCATCGGCACGGGCGACGCCACGGTCGACTCCCTCTATATCAAAGCAGTCGCCAAAAGTACGACCATCGCACCTCCCGAGGTAGCCAAGCCGGAAGATCCCAAACCCGACGAGACCAAGCCCGCAGAAAGCAAGCCCGCGGAGTCCAAGCAGAACCCCAAGCCTGAGGGCTCAAAGCCGACCAAGGCCGTTGCGGCTTCAACCACGAAAGCCAAGACTACCGGCGTGCTCGCGGCAACCGGCGACACCTCGGGTGCGGCCATCGTGGCAACCGTCCTTGCGGGAACAGCCGCCATCGCCGCAGGCGCCGTGGTGAGCCGCAAGCGCTCATAGACGCCTTTGGCCTTTAACGCACGGGACGGCACCCACAGAAGTGCTAGCCCGCGCACCGTTTAGCAACGCCACCGCCAGGCTCCCCTCCGGCGGTGGCGTTTTCCGTTTGCGCCCGCGCGGCGCACGCGAATGTTCTTGATGCTGTCCAACCGGCATACGCTGGCGTGCGACAATTGGGGCTGCCGATATCACAACACTGAGAGAAGCCCGTCATGGAAGCGCATCAAATGCAGATAACCGTTCATTCAGAGCATGCGGAAGGTGCGCCCGTCATCTACCTCCCCGTAGTCATGGGCGACGGTAGTGATGCTTATGACCGCTGCCGAGAGCTCGACTGTCCGCCATTCACCCTCGTCGCCATTGGCGGGCTCGATTGGAATCGCGAGCTGAGCCCCTGGGCATGCGACGGGACCGTACGCGATGCCGAGCCCTTTGGTGGGCAGGCTGCCGACTTTCTTGATGAGCTGCTGAATCAGATAATCCCCCAGGTGGAGTCGTCGCTTCCTCAGCCACCTGTTTGGCGTGGCATTGCCGGTTATTCGCTGGCGGGCCTCTTTTCGCTTTGGGTCCCCTGGCAGACCGATACCTTTGACCGCGTCGCAAGCGCATCGGGATCCCTGTGGTTTCCTGGCTTTATCGACTATGCGCACGAGCACGCGATGGCAGTTACGCCCGACGCCGTCTACCTGTCACTCGGCAAAAAGGAAACCAAGACGCCCAACCGCATGATGAGGCACGTACTCGACGACACACGCGCGATGGAAGCGTTGCTCATCGAGCGCGGCATTCCAACAACGATGGAGCTCAACCCCGGCAATCACTTTGCCCAAACCGACTTGCGCATGGCCCGCGGCATCCACTGGATACTGACGCATTAAAAATGGTGCCCACGCGCATATACGCATGGGCACCATATCTTGTTTTAGCTGAACGCAGCTGCTACTCAGCAGCCTCCTCAAGCTCGGAGACATCAAACTCAAAGTCGTTGCCGGGCAGAATCGCATTGAGCACGATGCCCACCAGCGAGCCCACGGCAAGACCGGAAAGCGAAATCGTCACGCCGCTCAGCTCCAGCACGATGGCGCCGGCGGTGCTGTACGCGATGCCGAGCGAAAGCACGAGCACCAGGGCGGTCACCAGCACGTTGCGGTTGTTTTGGAAATCGACCTGGTTCTCGATGAGGTTGCGAACGCCCACGGCGCTGATCATGCCGTAAAGCACGAGCGACACGCCGCCGATAACGCATGCCGGCATGGCGGCGATCACGGCAGCGAACTTGGGACAGAACGAAAGCACGATGGCACAGCACGCGGCAATTCGAATTACGCGCGGGTCGAACACGCGCGTCAGGGCGAGCACGCCGGTGTTCTCACCATACGTAGTGTTGGCCGGAGCGCCAAAGAGCGAAGCCAGAATCGTGGCAAGGCCGTCGCCGAGCAGCGTGCGATGCAGACTGGGATCGGCAATGTAGTTGCGCTCGCAAGTCGAACCGATAGCAGAGATATCGCCGATATGCTCGATCATGGTCGCGAAGGCCAGCGGCATGATGGTGATGATGGCCGTCGTGGCAAGACCGCTATCGAACTGCGGCCCAAAGAGCGCAAACACGGTGTTGTCCCACACGACGGGCAAGCCAACCCAGGGAGCGGCTGCGACGCCCGAAAAATCGACCTCGCCCAGCGCAGTCGCAACGGCATAGCTCACCACAACGCCCAGCAGAATCGGCACAATCTTGACCATGCCGCGGCCCCAAATGTTGCAGATCACGATAACGGCAACGGCAATAACAGCCACAAACCAGTTGGTCTGGCAGTTGGCAATAGCGGAGCTCGCCAGAATCAAGCCGATGGAAATGACGATAGGGCCAGTCACCACCGGCGGAAAGAAGCGCATAACGCGCTTGGCGCCAAAGGCGTGGAACAGGGCCGCCAGCACCGGATAGAGCAGACCAGCACAAGCTACGCCCAGGCAGGCGTAGGGCAAAAGCTCGGTCTCGCCGTTGGGCGCGATTGCGGCATAACCGGCAATAAAGGCAAACGATGAGCCCAAAAAATGCCGGCACCTTACCGCGCGACAGGAAGTGGAACAGCAGCGTGCCCAAGCCGGCAAACAAAAGCGTTGCCGATACCGAGAGGCCGGTGAGCACGGGCACCAGCACGGTGGCGCCAAACATGGCAAACAGGTGCTGTAGGCCGAGCAGGAACATGCGCGGGCGGCCGAGCGACGATGCGTCGTAGATGACATCGCTGACGGCGGGCGTCGAGGACTGGGACATGGATGTCCTTTCGAATGGAAGGGCGATCAGGCATATCGGATAACCTGCCCGAACGATACGATCCGAACCATTGTACGCGATGCGCCATGTCTCGCACGCGCCGTCACCTGCGAACGTTACCGCTATTTCCAAACGCGCTCGGCAATACGCCTGACCAGCGCAATCTTTGCCCACTGCTCGTCCTCGGTCAGCTTGTTGCCAATCTCGCAGCTGGCAAAGCCGCACTGAGGCGACAGATACAGGTTCTCGAGCGGCACGTACTTTGCGGCTTCACGGATGCGCTCGACGATAACATCCTCGTTCTCGAGCTCTGCCGCCTTGGTGGTTACCAAGCCCAGCACGACCTTCTTGCCCGGGGCAACGTACTTGAGCGGCTCAAAACCGCCGGCGCGCGGCGTATCGAACTCCAGGTAAAATGCATCGACATCCTCGTTTGCGAACAGGTACGGCGCGATGGGGTCATAGCCGCCCTCGAAGGCATAGGTGGAGTGGTAGTTGCCGCGGCACACATGCGTGTTGATGACCAGATCGTCGGGCTTGTCCGCGATGGCGGCATTGTTGAGCGCCACGCCCAGCTCGCTTACCTTTTGCAGGTCGACCGGGCTCATGCCGGTTTTGGCGACAAAATCGGTGTCGCAGTAGATGCCCCAGGTGCAGTCATCAAACTGGATGTTGCGGCAGCCTGCTGCGTACAGGTCGGCGATCACCGTGCGATAAGCGGCTGCGATGGCGTCGGCAAGTTCCTCATCGGTCTTATAGACAGCGCGCAGGCTCTCCTGCTGGCCGTCGCAGCGGTCGAGCGTGACTTCGGAGAACGTCTGGATCGGCGCCGGAATGGTTTGCCGCGCGACCTGGCCCTCCCCCTCGAGCGCCTTGACAAATTTAAAGTGCTCGACGAACGGATGGTTCTCGCCGCTAATGGGGCCGGTTACCACGGCGGTGTCGGCTGTGGTTTCCTCGTCGTGGAACATATAGCCCGTACGCGAGGTACGGCGTTCAATGCCGTTGAGCCCCCACATAAAGTCGAGGTGCCAGTAACTGCGGCGAAACTCGCCATCGGTAATCACCTGCAGGCCAGCGGACTTTTGCTTGTCCACCAGGTCGCGAATGGCCTCATCCTCGACGGCCTTAAGGCCGGCGGCGTCGAGTGTGCCCGCAGCATAGGCGGCACGGGCGTCCTTTACGGCCTGTGGACGAAGAAAGCTGCCGACGATATCGGCGCGAAACGGTGCGTTCAGCGTGGTTAAAGCACTCATAGATATCTCCCTTTGCATTGGTTGCTTTACTGGGACAAAGTATGAGCGCTCATATAGCCATCGTAAAATATACGTTTATAACAGTTTGATATAGATGCTTCCTATATCAGTTGGGACTGCCATGAAGAGATTTGACCTGTACAGGACGCAGCAGTCTAGATATGCTGACGGATCGCGTCGATATAGGCTTGACCGTAGCGCGTAAGCGTCGTGTTCTTGCGCGTGATGATGCCGATCTCCATGTACTCATCCACATCGAGCGGAATCGAGATAATGCCGGGGCCGTTGAGTTCGTGGCTAATCACGCCCGAGCACACCGTGTAGCCGTTGAGGCCCATGGCCAGGTTGAACAGCGTCGCACGGTCGCGCACGCGGATATTCTTGCGACGCTCAAACGTCGAGGTCAGCTCTTCGGAATAGTAAAACGAGTTGTAACTGCCCTGCTCGTAGGACAGGAACGGGTAGTCTTCCAAGTCCTCGAGCGTCACGCTGGAGCGGGCCGCCAGCGGATGGTCGGCGCAGACGAAGACATGCGGCGTGGCGCAGAAGAGCCCTTCGAACACGAGCTCGTTGGCCACCAGCATGCGCTCGATGACCTCGCGGTTGTGCTCGGACAGATATAGGATGCCCAGTTCGCTTTTCATATGCGCGACGTCCTCGATAATCTCGTGAGTCTGCTCCTCGCGCAGGGTAAAGTCATAGCGCGCGGCATCGAACTCACGGATCACATCGACAAACGCGTTGACGGCAAAGGAATAATGCTGGCAGCTCACACTAAAGTGCGGCACCTGCTCGGACGCGCCCTTGTACTTGCCTTCGAGCAGATCCGCCTGATCGAGCACCTGGCGCGCGTAGCCCAAGAAGGTCTCGCCCTCCTCGGACACAATGACACCCTTGTTGGTGCGCTCAAAGATGTGCACACCCATCTCGTTTTCGAGATCGCGGATCGACGCGGTAATCGAAGGCTGCGACACAAAGAGCCGGCGCGAGGCCTCGGTGATGCTGCCGCATTCGGCAACTTTGACGACATACCTGAGCTGTTGAAGCTTCATGATGGCCTCCCTAGACGTCCGCGATACCCGAACCCGCCGCATCTGCCTGACGCATAAACGACGGCATCTCCCCCGTCGCGGCGCAGGCGGCAATCTGATGCAGAGCCCCGGCAACCGCATCGTCTGCCGCAGCGCCGATATGCCAGCGCGCGGCAGCCGTGACGGCCTCGTTGGCATTGGCGACTGCAACGGAGTTGGGGACGGCACCGATCATGGGCAGGTCGTTATCGGAATCGCCAAATACGGCCACCTCGTCGGACGTCAGGTCCAAAGCGCGCGCCAGCTCCAGCGCAGCGCAACCCTTGTCCCAACCTGCTGGAAGAATGTCGAACAGGCGCACACGATTGTTGGGAAACACGAGCGAGAGTTCCGGCACCTCAGCGGCAACGCGCTCGCGTAGCTCCGCGAGCTCCTCACGCGAACGGGCACTCCAGATATTCGCCTTGAACACCGGCACTTCATCAACGACGGGACGGCACGGGGCCTCTTCGCCTTTGAGCCATGCGTTGCCGCCCGACTCCATGGCGTGACGAACGCGCTCGGGATCACTCGTCACGCAATAGGCATCGTTGCCCCAAAAGTCATCGCCCAGGCTATAGACTTTTAGAAATGTATCATCGGTCTCTTGCTCCAGATAGTCGGCCAAACGCATCAGAGCATCGTTGTCGATTGCGTGCGAGGCGACTACTTCGCCGCCGACAAACATCACCTGGCCGTTACAGAACGCGCCAGTCGAAAAACACTCGGAACGATTTTTGAACATCCAGCCCATCGCGGACGGCTGGCGACCCGAAACCGGGCCAAAGTGCAGACCCGCCGCCTGCATAGCATGAATGCCCTCAATGGCGTAGTCGCTGGCGCCGTCATGCCCGGCCGGAATCAGCGTATCGTCCATATCGGTCAGCACAAGTTTGATCATGAGGTCCCCATTCGTATCGGTCCTACCTATTGTAACGACCTGCCAAAATAAACCTGTCCCTTTTTGGCAGGTGCGTTAGTATAGGGAACAACAGATTCGATGCGGGAGTGCCGGCGGTGCAAACCACAAGGCTGAGAGGGCATAGGGCCCAATCCTTTGAACCTGTCAGTTAATGCTGGCGTAGGGAGCATGCCGCCTTTGCAGGGGCGCTGTCTATGCACAGCGCCCCTTTTCTATGCCAAGGAGGCATGTGCAGTGATTGATTCGGAACAGCTTAAGCAACATATGGTCAAGGCCGTGGAGGAGATTCGCGCCACCAATCCGATGGCCGGCTCCATCACCAACACGGTGACGATCGACTTTGTCGCCAACGCGCAGCTCGCCGTGGGCGGTTCGGCCGCCATGGTCTATCTGCCCGACGAGGGCGAGGCGCTCGTTGCCGGCGGCGGCGCCATCTATCTCAACATGGGCACGCTCTTCCCCATCTACGAGCAGACGATTCCCCGCGCGGCCAAGGCGGCACACGACGCCGGCAAGCCCTGGGTGCTCGATCCGGTGGGCCTGGGCATCGGCAGCCTGCGCACCCAGCTGGTAAACGAGCTCAAGCAGTACAAGCCCGCCATCGTGCGCGGCAACGCCTCCGAGATCATCGCACTCGCCGGCCTGTGGGGTCTTGAGGGCGAGGCGGCTGATCTGAGCCGCGTGCGCGGTGTCGATACCACCGACACGGTCGACGCCGCCCGCGATGCCGCCGTGGCGCTCGCCCGTTACACCGGCGGCGCCGTAGTGGTCTCGGGCGAAGTCGACCTGATCACCGACGGCACGACCGTGGCCAAGTCCCACGGCGGCAGCCCGCTCATGTCAAAGATCACCGGCTGCGGCTGCTCGCAGGGCGGCGTGCTGGCCGTGTACGCCTGCGTCACCGATCCGTTTACGGCAGCAGTCTGCGGCACCGCGGTCTACAACGTTGCCGGCACGCGCGCCGCCGCTGTCGCCGATGCCCCGGCAAGCTTTAAGGTCGCCTTTATCGACGAGCTCTACCGCGCGACCGCCCAAGACATCGCCAACAACCAGCTCGAGCTCGAGGAGGCATAGGCCATGTCCGAGCCCGCAACCAATACCGGCATGAACACGCTCGTCGCTGTGGCCATCGCCCCGTGCGGCACCGGCGATGAACTCTCCGCCGAGGTCGCCGAGGTCGTGCGTGTTATTCGCGAGAGCGGCCTTCCCAACCGCACCACCTCGATGTTCACCGAGATCGAGGGCGACTGGGACGAGGTCATGCAGGTCGTGCGCGACGCAACCTTTGTGTTGGCGAGCAAGGGCATCCGCACCGAAGTCGTGCTCAAGGCCGATATTCGACCCGGATTTACCGACACCATGACCGGCAAACTCGAGCGCATGGAAGCACAGATCAAAAAGCAGGAGGAAGCACGATGAGCATCCGCGACAACCTTGATATCTCGGCCTATCTCGTACTCGGCCCCGAAAACACGCTGGGACGTCCCGTGGGCGATGTGGTGGCCCAGGCGCTCGATGCCGGCTTTACCTGCATCCAGGTGCGCTCCAAGGTGGCAAGCGCCCGCGAGATCATCGCACTGACCGGCGACGCCGCGCAGGCAATCGCACAGGCCGGCAAGACCGGTCAGGTCGCCCTGTTAATCGACGACCGCCTGGACTGCGTACTCGCCGCGCGCGAGCAGGGTATTGCTGTCGATGGCGTGCACGTGGGCCAGAGCGATATTCCCGTCGAGGTCTGCCGCAAACTTTTGGGCCCCGATGCCATCGTGGGCCTTTCGGCCCGCTGCGAGGAGATGCTCGAATACGTCAAGACCGCCGACATGGGTCTGGTCGACTACCTGGGCATCGGCCCGCTCCACGAGACCGAGACCAAGCGCGATTGCGGACGCGCGGCCGACGGCTCCATCATCACCAAAAGCTTTGAGGACCTGGCCGCACTCCACGCGGCAAGCCCCGTGCCCATCGTGGTGGGCGGCGGCGTCAAGACGGCCGACCTGCCGCAGCTCAAGGCCACCGGCGTCGACGGCTTCTTTGTGGTGAGCGCGGTCTGCAGTGTCGACGACCCCCACGCCGCAGCCAAGGAGCTCGTCGACACCTGGCAGCAGGCATAGGCTCAGGCCGAGCAGCTGATTCGCAGCCTCATATCTTCAGCAATGGAAAGCGCATCCCGGTTCGAACGCCCATTCCGGGATGCGCTTTCCGCATGCGACCCTTACCCCGCCAGATACGCTTCCAGCGCCGGCAAAGTCGCCTCCGCATCGTGGCGGCCGACCTGGTAGATGCGCTCGAGCTCATCCGGTTCGCGGCACAGCGACGGCACCCTCACCGACTCGCTCGGCCGCACCACAAAGATTTCGCCGGCAGCCTCGCGACGTGCCAGGTCATCGAGCGTGGCATTGTAGACCTCATGCCGATGCTCAAGCGCTGCAACAAACTCCGGGTAGTGACGGAACACGCGCCGCAGCATGGGCATCACGCTGTTAGGCTGCTTCACAAAGCCCGCCGGCTGCGTGAGCACCACGATATTGCGGTCATACCCCTGCGCAAACAGCCATGCGCTGGGGATAGAATCAGCCACGCCACCATCCAGATACTTATGCCCGCCAATAGCAACGGGACGCGTCGCCACAGGAATAGCAGACGACGCCCGGATCCACTCGATATCGCGCTCGTCGCCATACGGCAAATCGTGATAGACAGCCTTGCCCGTCTCGATATCGGTACACACGCACGTAAATCGCATGGGGCAGGCGCGATACGCTTCCAAGTCGATGGGATCGCGCTCGATAGGCACCTCATGATAGGCAAAATCGGCATTGAACATGTCACCGGTTCGCAGCCAGCTTGTCACGCTCGCATAGCGCTTGTCGGCACAATAGGCCTTGTTGTAGCGAATGGCGCGCCCAATCTGCCGCGATTTAAAGTTGTAGCCAAACGCCGCGCCCGCCGAGACACCCACCATATGGTCGCAGGTCAAACCGTGCTCCATCCAAACGTCGAGCACGCCCGCCGTATACATACCGCGATAGCCGCCTCCCTCGAGCGCAAGCCCCACCGTGCGCGTCGTATCCGGCTGTGCCATGTGACCATCTCCGTTCCTGCGTTTTAAAACGGGACAAGTATACCCGTCAACATATATCGACTCAGTCGCATTTTCATCGAACATTGCATCGTCGCGCTACCGCTTGGCGAATAGTAGCCGCCCACAGCATGGACACCCATATATAATTATGTATTGTTGTATACACTACTCAGCAGTTATCAACAGCGAACATTAGCCGGCAAAGTAACTCAACAACGCAGCAAGGCGGGGGCCTGGATACACGCAAGGCGCCGAGCAACGACGCGTGTACACTACGAGCTCGCCCGACGCCATCCGCCCCGACCTCAGAAAGCCGCTTACAACATGGACACCGTCAGCAATTTCACCGAGAAGCTCGAAAAGACCGTCCGCGACCTTCTCGAGCGCCAGGATGATCTGATTAGGACCGCCTTTACCGACCAGCTTACTGGACTTGGCAACCGCGGCGGCTTTGCCCGTTCCCTCGAGGAGCTCTGGGAGCAGGACACCCCCGTTACCATGGCGTACATCGATATCGACAATCTCAAGCACTGCAACGACGTCTTTGGCCATGACGAGGGCAACCGCTATATTTTGCAGGTAAGCCTCTATCTCAAGCTGTATATGAAAGTGGACGAAGCGGCGTTTCGCATAGGCGGCGACGAGTTTGCCATCCTATCTACGATTGCGACCGAGGACGACCTCGCCGAACGTCTGGAACACTGCCGAACGGTCCTACTCAAAAACAACGATTCCGAGATGCCCCGCTCGTTTAGCTATGGAGTGTCGTATGCCGACCCCGCCCTGGGCGAAGCCCCCAATCGCATGACGCTCGATGCCGACCATCGCATGTACGACTACAAGCTACGTCATGCCATGCACCTTGATCGACGCAATATCACGCAAGTCCACGCCGACGACTTCGAAATAAGCGACCGTATTTTCGACGCCTTTTCGATGCTCAACGAGGGCCGCTATTTCTTTATCGAGAACTTGGACAAACATCGCACCCTTTGGTCGCAAGGCGCCTTGCGCGATCTTGGCCTTCCCTCGGAGCACATAGACAACTGTCGCGATTACTGGAAAACGCGCGTGCATCCCGATGACCTTGAGGCCTACATCAACGACATCGACCAGGTCTATAACGGCACCAAGCACCGTCGCGTCATGCAGTATCGTGTGCGCAATGCCGTCGGCGACTACGTCCTCTGCCGTGCTCGCGGGTTTCGCATCGACGGCGACGAAAATGTCCCCTCGCTCTATGTCGGCGAGCTCGTCAACCACTCACTTGCCGAAACCGTCGACGCCGCGACAGGCCTCGGCACCCAGCGCATGTTGGTCAATGCCATCGACGCCTGTCGTTGCGACCGTTGCGAGACGGGCCTTATAGCGGTGCGCGTTCGTGGCACGACAAAGCTCAACGAGCTCTACGGAGCCGAGGCTGTCGACAACATGCTCGCCGAATACGCAGGCCGCATGCTGTCGATCACCCGCGGCAGGAGCAGGGTCTACCGTTCACGTAGCGTCCAGTTCGTCGTGCTCAGCAATGACCTGGACCACGAGGCATTCGAGCAACTGACCCGCCACCTTAAAGAGGCCGTTTTCGCTCCTGTGCAAATCGCAGGCGACACCATTGCTCCCGTCTGTCTTGTCGTCCCGACCTTTTACGAACGCCTGGACTCCCAAGCATCGACTGTTTTGGGCGAACTCGATCGTCGCCTTCGCACGGCCGGCGGACTTGTTCCCAACGACAGTCTGCCCATACCCGAGATGGAACGCAAAGGCGCCGTCGCCGAGCACCTCGACATGCTCACAGGCCTCTACCGCCCCAGCGAGTTTATGCGCCGTGCCAATGCCTTCATCAAGGCAAGGCGCGACGGCGCTTGGTGTATCGCCACCGTCGACATGGGCCACATGCGCCTATTTAACGAATGGTATGGACAGGCCGAAGGCGACCGTATGCTTGCCGATGTGGGCACGGTGCTCAAGGATATCGAGAACGCCAACATGGGTGTCGCGGGATACTGGGGACAAGACGACTTTTGTCTGCTCATACCCTTTGAGCACGATTTCGTTCACCGTGTCTATGCGCGCGTGCGCGAGGCTGTAGCCAAGCACAACGACGGCGTAGGTTTTTGGCCGTCCATGGGCGTTTACCCCATCGACTCCAATGAGGAGATCACCATCGATGCGCAGGCGAAGGCCATGTTTACCAATCGGCGCGCAAAAAACGACTTTAAGGAGCGCATTGCCATTTTCTGCCCCGCGGAGTACGAGCGCGAAGTCGCGTTCCACCGCACGCTGACCGAATTCCAGTACGCGCTCTCAGATGGTCGTATTACCTACCACTTGCAGCCCCAGGTCGATATGGAAACCGGTGAGATTATTGGCGCCGAAGCACTCACCCGCTGGATTGACAAGGACGGCTCTCTCATTTCGCCCGCAACGTTTATCCCCGCACTCGAGGAAAGCGGCTTTGTGGTGACGCTCGACAAGTACATTTGGCAGGGTGTCGCCTCGTGGCTGCGCGAGCGCATCGATCGAGGGCTTCGTGTGGTTCCGGTTTCGCTTAATGTGTCGCGCGTGGATATCCTTGCCTGCGACGTTGCCGAGCATATGGGGGCGCTCGCCGCCCAATACAACCTACCGCCCGAGCTCATGCGTATCGAGATCACCGAGACGGCTTATACGGGAGAGTCCGAGGCCGTGGACAAACTGACGGCCGACCTGCACACCCGCGGCTTCTCGACCTATATGGACGATTTTGGCACCGGTCAGTCCACGCTCGCGATGCTCAAGAACGTCAACGTCGACGTCATCAAGCTCGACCGCGCCTTTGTACCCACCGATCGCGATCAAGGCCGCAGCACGCAAATCATTTCATCGATGCTCGAAATGGCGCAGTCGCTCCATCTGCCCGTCGAGGTCGAAGGCGTCGAGACAAATGAACAGGCGAACATGCTACGACAAATGGGCGCCCGCTACGCTCAGGGCTTCCTCTACTACCGCCCCATGCCGGCGAAGGATTTTGAGGCATTGCTCGATGGTGGCAATAACAACTGATACGCTCGCGCGCAAAACGCCACCGCCGAAGGGGGAATTTGCCTCCATTAGCTGACTTATATCCCCAATTCAAACCGAATTGGGGATATGATACAAACCATTGTTCCGCCCAAGGAGGTTATCCATCATGAACGAGTCATATCGCCTGGGTGAGCAATTGATTATTGCCTATCTCCAACGACTTGCGAATGGCATCTCGACCGCCGAACTCGATGTTGCCGCGCTGCCTGCTGAGCTACACGCCGTTGGTGAGCAACTGCAAAAGACGCATGCCATCCTGCAACAAGAGCGCCGGCTGCTTGAGCGCAACGCCTATATCGATCCGCTCACCAACTTGGGCAACCGCAGCGGACTCGACCGTCACGTCGAGCAGCTCTGGCGCAAAGGCGACCCCTTCACCTGCGCCTATATTGACATCGACCATCTCAAGCATTGCAATGATAGGTTTGGCCACGCCGAAGGCAATCGCTATATTCTGAGCATCTGCCGCACGCTCTCCGAAACCATGGAGCACGATGAGATGCTGTTCCGTATCGGTGGAGACGAGTTTGTGCTTATCTCGCTCTCCGCAAACGAGACTGAACTCGAGCAGCGCTTGGAGCAGGTACGTGCCGGGCTGATCGAGGCGAGCTCAGATGGCAAGGCGCCCATGATCGCCAGCTTTAGCTTTGGCTGCTCGCGCGTCGATCCACTTGCCGGCGACACGCGTCGCCAGATGACGATGGACGCCGATCGCAAGATGTATCGCTATAAGCTTATGCATCGTGTACAGCAACCGGAAAACAATGACGCGCCGCAACGCCCAATCGTCGATCAGCTTCCCTGCAACGACCGGGTGTTCCAAGCGATCTCCATGAGCTCCGAGACGCGCTATCCGTTCATCCTTAACCTCGATACTGGAGAATCGCAATGGTCGGTTAACGCCGTGCGCGATTTTGACCTGCCTTCCCAGCACCCTTTTAACTCACTCGACATGTGGCTCGCCCGCGTTCATCCCGAGGACCGCGACAACGTACGCGCCGAGCTCGACATGGTGATAAACGGCACGTGGCACTTCCACTACATGCAGTATCGCGTAATGGATGCCACCGGAAAATACGCGCTTTGCGACTGCACGGGCTACCGCTTGGACGGCACCGATACCGAGCCCAGCATGTATGTGGGCATTATCGTCAACCGAAGCCTAGCGGATACGACCGACTCGGTAACGGGCCTGGGCGATGTCCACGCGCTGGTCAACGCTATTGGAGAGATGCGCCGCGTGCCGCACGAGGCAGGCTTTATTGCCATTAAGGTCGACGATATCGCCGAGGTCAATGCCCGCTTTGGATTCGATGCAGGCGACCGCGTGCTCGCCGAAAGCGCCGCCTGCCTCATGGATTGTTCGCGCGGCAAGGGCCGCCTGTTCCGCTCGACGGGGCCGACATTCGTGGCACTCTTCGATGAGCTCGGCCCCGAGGCAATCGATGAGATCGCAAGCGACATCGAACGGTTCCTGGGTTCTCCCGTGCTCATCGGCTCGCTTGAATATCAGCCGCCCATTCGCGTGGCCACGCTCCATCTGGACGGCGTCGACCGTCAGCCTGTTTCCATTTTGAACGAGCTTAAAGCGTTGCTCGGGAAAGCCGTGCAGGTGCCAGGTACCAAACTGGATTAGCACCGCGCCCGCACCGCCTCCCCCATCGTGCGATAATCCTCTGCAGAAGTCACCAAAAGCAGAGGGAGTTTGTGATGAAGGTTCTTTTGGTCAATGGCAGTCCCAAGGCAAACGGCAACACCGCCCGCGCACTCGCCGAGGTCGCCGAGCAACTTAATGCAGAAGGCATTGATACCGAGGTGTTTCAGCTGGGCGCCAAGCCCATTCGCGATTGCATCGGTTGTGGCCTGTGCGGCAAGCTTGGCGGTCGCTGCACCTTTGACGACGACGTGGTGAACGAGCTCATCGCTGCCGCCGAGCAGGCAGATGGTTTTGTCTTTGGCTCACCCGTCTACTATGCGCACCCCAGCGGACGCATCCTTTCGGCCCTCGATCGCGCCTTCTATGCAGGCGGGCATGCCTTTGAGCACAAACCCGGCGCCGCGGTCGCCGTCGCCCGTCGCGGCGGCACCTCGACCACCTTCGATGTGCTCAACAAGTACTTCACCATTAAGCAAATGCCCGTAGTTGCCTCCACCTACTGGAACAACGTGTTTGGCCGCGTGCCCGGCGACGCCGATGGGGATGCCGAGGGCCTTGCCACCATGCGAAACATCGGCAAAAACATGGCCTGGCTCCTGCGCTGTATCGAGGCAGGACAGGCCGCCGGTATCAACGCACCCGAGGCAGATCGCGCAACGACCAACTTCATTCGATAAGTCCAGCGGCGGTAACCTCGATGTCCTATCAATGTCAGCGAAAAGCCAGCTGATGAGGCAAGGTGCCTTGAAAGAGGAGGGCACTGGGCTTTTGCCCGCGCCCGACGATTGAAAGGCAGATTGCCCATCAGATGGCTTTGCAGCGTCGAGGTGACCGCCGTTCGTTAGAACGGCGGAACAATAAATGAATATTCAAATCTTCGGCACCAAAAAGTCCTTCGATACCAAGAAGGCGCAGCGTTATTTTAAGGAGCGCCGCATTAAGGTGCAGTTTATCGACCTTAAGGAAAAGGAGATGAGCAAAGGCGAGCTCACGAGCGTGATGCAGGCGGTCGGCGGCATCGACAAGCTGCTCAACCCCAAAGCCAAGGACGAGGAAACGCTCGCACTCATCCAGCACCTCACCCCTAGTCAGCGCTTCGACAAGCTGCTCGAGAACCAGCAGGTTCTCGCCGAGCCCATTGTGCGCAACGGCAAAAAGGCCACCGTCGGTTATTGCCCCGATGTATGGGGAGCCTGGGAGTAGCTTGTGTTATTTGCCGGCGCGTGGGTATAAGAGCAGGCGTTTGGCATAAGATTCAACTGTAAGCCATGTCTAACAAAGGAGGGCACATGCCCAACAAACCCGTGAAGATCATCATGCTTACCGGATACCTCGGTGCCGGCAAGACCACGCTGCTCAACCACATCCTCGCTAACGACGGCGGCATCCGCGCCGCCGTGATCGTCAACGATATCGGCGAGATCAACGTCGACGCCAGCCTTATCGCCGACGGCGGCCTTTCCGAGACCGATGACCTCATCCCGCTCACCAACGGCTGCATCTGCTGCACGCTTTCGGATGACCTGGCCAACCAGCTGCAGGGCATCGCCGATTCGGGCAACTTCGACTACATCATCATCGAGGCATCGGGCATTTGCGAGCCTATCCCCATCGCCTACACCATCTCGAGCTTCTGCGACGAGGCCAAGGTGGGCGGCGAGCCCAAGCTCGCGCTCGACAACATCGTGGCCGTGGTCGACTGCGCCCGCATGTACGACGAGTTCAACGGCGGTCGCGACCTGCTGGCCGAGGATATCGACGAGGACGACATCGAAAGCCTGCTCATCCAGCAGATCGAATTCTGCTCCACGCTGATCCTCAACAAGACCGATACCGTGACGCCCGAGCAGATCGCCGAGCTCAAGGCCATCGTGCGCAGCCTGCAGAAGGACGCCGTGATTGTCGAGGCCCAAAACGGCGAGGTCCCCATGGAGGAGCTGCTCGACACCGACCGCTTCGACTTTATGCGCGCCTACAACTCCGCTGCCTGGATCGAGGCCATGGAGCATCCCGAGGAGCACGACGACCCCGAGGTGCTGGAGTACGACATCGAGACCTTTGTGTACTCGCGCCGCAAGCCGTTTGACCTGCAGAAGTTCACCGACTTTGTTGAGCAGGAGTGGCCCGACGAGGTCATCCGCGTCAAGGGCCCGCTGTGGCAGACCGGCGATCCGGATATGTGCTACATGTTTGAGCAGGCCGGCCACCAGATGCGCCTGATGGAGAACGGTCTGTTTGTCGATTCTGCGCCCGAGGGCGAGAAGCAGAAGATCATCGACGAGAACCCCGAGATCATGCAGATTTGGGACGACGAGACGGGCGACCGCATGACGAGCCTGTGCATCATCGGCCGTCACATGGACAAGGACGCACTCATCGCCGCCCTCGATGCCTGCCTGACCGACTGGCACCGCGCCTAGGTTTTATCGAGGCGGACCCTTCCGCCCGCTACGTAACCGCCAAACCACCACGAAGGTGCCTGTCCCCTTCGTGGTGGTTTTTCGTTCTGAGCCAAGGAGATTCATGTTCAACATCGTGCTGTATGCGCCCGAGATTCCGGCCAATACGGGCAATATCGGCCGTACCTGCGTTGTCACCGGCGCCCGCCTGCATCTGGTGGAGCCGTTGGGCTTTTCGCTCGACGACAAGACGGTACGCCGCGCCGGCCTGGGCTACTGGCAAAACTTGGACGTGACGACCTATGCTGGCTGGGAGGATTTTCTTGCGCGCAACGGCCTCTCCCCTGCCGATGGTCGCCTGCATCTGCTGACCAAAAAGGCACGCCGCACCTATGCGCAGAGTACCTACCGCGATGGCGACTACTTGGTCTTTGGCAGCGAGAGCTCGGGCATTCCCGAGCCACTGCTCGCCGCGGCGCCCGCGCGCTGCGAGCGCATCCCGATGCTGCGCGATTGCGACTCGCTCGATAACGCCGAGGCTTGGGAAGCTCACGAGGAATCGCTGGGGCATACCGAGGACGGCCACGAGGCCATCCTTCAACAAGACATCTGCGGCAACTTCGTCAACCCGGACGACTACCGCATCAGCGCACTCAACCTCTCCAACAGCGCCACCATCGTCCTCTACGAAGCCCTGCGCCAGACGAACTTTGCCGGCATGTAAAAACCTGCCATTAGGGGACGGGGTAGAAATGGTAGACTTTCAAACTCTCTAGTCCTTGACAAAATGGTTTTGACATCAAATGCGGCAAAGGAACAGTC
>JAIHTM010000197.1 GCA_022713905.1 Collinsella sp. | reverse complement strand
GCGCGAGGCCGTGTGTCTACGGTCTCGCGCGGCTGTTGTTTAGAGCTTCCTCAGCACGATGGCGATGGTGCTGAGGTGTTCGAGCGCGCCGGCTTCAACGGCAGCGCGGTCGCCCGCTGCGTATTCGTTGTCGCAGGCGAGCCAATCCGACCAGGCTTCTACCGTGCAGAGCATAGGCTGCATCGAGACAATCTCGACGCCGGGGGTCGGCTCGATTATGGCGCGCCACCAGGATATGTCGTGCATATAATCGAGCTGCTCAGGCGTCCAGGATTTGAGCAGGCAATCGGGCAGGTTGTCGTGGCAGTCGCGGACCATGCCAGGGATGCTCAAATAAAGCACGCCGCCTTGCTTTACGTAGGGGAGCAGACGCTCGCCCAGGTAGTGAGGGTCGCGGCCGTAGTAGTTGTACGAGTCGATGCTCACGACCGCATCAAAAAAGTCATGCTCAAACGGCAGCCCCTGCGAGGCGTCCGCCTTAACAGGGTGAATGGTGTTGCGGGGAATACCGAGTGAATCGAAGAACGCGCGGTTCTCCTTGGGGTCGCTCCACAGATCGACGGCGTAGGTGTCAAACTCGTATTCGCGGGCAAGCAGGGCGCTGGTGATGCCGGTGCCCGACCCAAGGTCGCAGACGCGGGCGCCGCGGGGAATACTTGCATCGCAAAGGAGCTCCTCGCAGAGTTTGAGGGGATTGGGACCCATAATCTTAGAGCGCACGAGTGCCGTGTCGAAGCTGCTGGCTTTTGGGAAGGATTGAGATTCCTGGGATTGCATTGTTCTTTCCTATCAGGTGCAAATTGGCAGATGACGGAGGCGGAACGGCGCAACAAACCACGGCCGTTGGTCGGCCGTTTTCATGGTTCTATGCGATTGACCGTTCCCTAAAGAACAATGACCAAAAAGACATCCCCTTGGATGATCGAGATTGGGCCAAGGCCCGTGACGTCTCTATTGTAAGACGTCACGGGCGTGCCGGGGACATGTCGTTTGTCATGAATTTGCAGGCGGCCGGTTGTAATCCTGCATGGCCGGGATTCACATGGCTACAGGTCGCGCGTCCGATAGACCTTGGTGCTGACAGCGCAGCTGACCATGAATAGTACGAACGCCAGGACGGCTATGCCGGCGCACAGACATCCGATAACGGCGGGATCGGGGTTTGCCCCGGCAAATGACATGAGCCAGTTACTGATGGGGTTGGAGGAGCTCAGCATTGCCATGGTGCCGCAGCCAAGCAGGGCAAACAGGCCGACGGATAGGCGCAGCGCCTCCATATGGCCAAATCGAAAGAAAATCGGCTGTGCCAAAAACACCATCATGAGGGAGATGAGCATCGATGCCGCCGAGGCAGTTGCGATTTCAAAGACCGTCTGGCCTGCCGAAGGGATGCCCATGTGATCGAAGAACGGAAGGGCGAGGATGTTCAGAAGCGTAGCCGCGCATGCCATGACGACCGAGAAGACAATAATGCACAGGTAACGTGCACAGATGATGTCTTTGCGCGAGAAGGGCAACGTTGCTCGATAACGCTCCCAGCCGTTTTGGTTATCGTAGCCAGCCAGCGAGCTCATGATCATGATGGGCGACATGGCGCTGACCGCGCAGGTGCCGGCGCTTATGCCGGAATCGCCGTCTGTCGTGTTGGCAAGGGTCAGCACGACGAAGATGAACAGGCCGATGCCGGCGATACTCGGAAGAAATGAGCGCATGATGGTGGTCTCGGACATAAAGGCGCGTTTCATTTGGAGGCTCCTTTCAGCGTAAGGCGCAGGTAGTCATCGATGGAAATCCGATCACAGGGAATTTCGGGAAATGCCTCGAGCGCTTCTCGCCGGTTGGGCACGAGCACGTCAACGCTGTAGGCATGACGGGTGGCGCGGGCGCCTTCGACGCAAGCCATAAGCTCGGCAGCTTGTGTCTGGGTACAGTGGGCGATGCCGGCGCGGTCGGTGATGTCCTCGCGTGGCAAATCGAACACGATCGAGCCGTTATCGATGCAGACGACGCGGTCTGCCGCACGTTCAAGATCGGAGGTAATGTGGCTCGAGAACAACACGCTGCGCTGTCCGTCGGCGACAAAGGAGAGCAGCTCATCGAGCAGCTCCTCGCGTGCCATGGGATCGAGGCCCGCGGTGGCTTCGTCCAAGATGAGCAGCTCGGCCTTGTGGCTGAGTGCGCACGCGAGCTGCAGCTTCATGCCCATGCCGCGGGAGAGGTCCTTGACCTTTGCCTTGGGGTCCAGATTAAACCGGTCGATGAGGCCGGCGAAGGTGTCATGGTTCCAGGTGGGGTACGCTGGGCTAACGAGCGCTTCGACCTCCGCCACCTTGAGTGTGGAAGGGAAGGGACACGTGTCCAGCACGAGTCCGATGCGCGAGCGCATGCGGCGCTGGAGCTCATCGGGCGCACTGGCATCGCAGTGCTGCCCAAACAAGCACACCTCGCCGGCATCGAGCTTTATGAGGCCGAGCGCGGCGCGGATGGTCGTTGTCTTGCCGGCACCGTTTGCGCCCACAAAGCCAACGATCTGACCGGGCTCTACGGCGAGTGTGACATCGCGCAGCGCAAACCGGTTGCTCACGCGGCGCGAGACGGCTTTGAGTTCTAACAGGTTTTGCATGGTATAGCCTTTCTTGCAGATGGCTACTGCATGGTTTCGGGAGCTACTAGGTCGAGCATCTCGTGCAATTTGTCGCGCGTGACGCCCAGGGTGTCGGCTTGTGCTGCCGCTTGCGCGAGCAGCTCTTCGATATGGCAGAGCTGGCTTTCACGCAAGAGTTCCTGGTTGCCCTCGGCGACAAAGCAGCCTTTGCCCTGCACGGTGCAGATAAACCCGAGCTGCTCCAAGTCGGCATAGGCGCGTTTGGTGGTGATGACGCTCACGCCCAAGTCGCTGGCGAGCGCACGAATGCTGGGGAGTTTGGCCCCCGCGGCGAGCTCGCCCGAAAGGATTTGAGCCTTGACCTGCGAGGATATCTGCTCGTAGATGGGCTTGTCACTCGAATTGGATAGGATGATGTCCACAGCGGCTCCTTAGCTGATGGGCTACACGTGTATATAACCGGTAAGCACAGTATATATACACTATGTACAGTTACGCAAGAGGGAAATCAGGATGGCCGGCGACCTTTTGTCTCAATCTGTAACAACAAGACCCGAATTACCCAGCTAGTTGTTACAGATTGAGATGTTGTTTGCCCGCCGGTCCTTTTGTCTCGATCTGTAACATCTGGAGCGGTTTTGGGCGGCTAACTGTTACAGTTCGAGATTTTGTTGGCGGATCCGTTCGTTTGTCTCAATCTGTAACAGGTGGAGGGTTAAATCGGGTCTACGTGTTACAGATTGAGACAAACTGCTGCAGAGTGCCGCCGCCGACCGGCAGTCAAAGCCCCAACTGATGAATTTGTCCTGATAGGCGCTCTGTTGCAGCATTTCGCGGCTACAATAGACGGGTTACATCGACGTAATGCATATAGAACGCAAGAAAGGATCCGCATGGCAAGCCTGTCGGATGAAATCTCGTCGCGCCGCACATTCGCGATCATCAGCCACCCGGACGCCGGTAAGACCACGCTTACCGAGAAGCTGCTGCTCTATACCGGCAGCATCCAGACCGCCGGCTCGGTCAAGGGCAAGAGCTCGGCCAAGCACGCCGTCTCGGACTGGATGGACATCGAGAAGGAGCGCGGCATTTCCGTTACTTCCTCGGTGCTGCAGTTCACCTACAACGGCGCCTGCGTCAACATCCTCGATACCCCCGGCCACCAGGACTTCTCGGAGGATACCTACCGCACCCTTATGGCCGCCGACGCCGCGGTCATGGTCATCGACGGTGCAAAGGGCGTCGAGGCCCAGACCAAGAAGCTCTTTAAGGTCTGTACGCTGCGCCACATCCCCATCTTCACCTTTGTGAACAAGCTCGACCACGAGGCCCGCGATCCGTTTGAGCTCATGGAAGAGATCGAGAACGTCCTGGGCATCAATACGTATCCCATGAACTGGCCGATCGGCAGCGGTCGCAACTTCCGCGGCGTGTTCGATCGCCAGACGCGCCGCGTCATCGCCTTTGAGGGCGACGGCCACGCCAACGCCACCAAGAAGGTCGCCGAGGTCGAGGCCGAGCTGGGCGATCCCGCCATGGACGAGCTCATCGGCGAGGAGAACCACAAAAATCTGATGGACGACATCGAGCTGCTCGATGGCGCCGGTGACGAGCTCGACCTGGATGCCGTGGCCTGCGGTAAGCTAAGCCCGGCGTTCTTTGGCTCGGCGCTCACCAACTTTGGCGTGGAGCCCTTCCTCAAAGAGTTCCTGCGCCTGGCCCCGACGCCGCGCGCCTACACCGATACGCTCACCAGCGAGCCGGTCGATCCCTGCCGCGACGACTTTAGCGGCTTCGTCTTTAAGATCCAGGCCAACATGGACAAGAACCACCGCGACCGCATTGCCTTTGTGCGCATCTGCTCGGGCAAGTTCGAGCGCGGCATGGACGCCTTCCATATGCAGGGCAACCGCAAGCTCAAGCTGGCCACGGGCACCTCTATGATGGCCGACGACCGCGCCATCGTGGACGAGGCGTACGCAGGCGATATCGTGGGTCTGTTCGACCCGGGCATCTTTAGCATCGGCGATACCGTGTGCTCCGGTAAGCATCACGTGCAGTATCCGCAGATCCCGACGTTCGCGCCCGAGATGTTCGCCCGCATCACGCAGGTCGATACGCTCAAGCGCAAACAGTTCGTGAAAGGTATGGAGGAGCTTGCCCAGGAGGGCGCCATCCAGATCTTCCGCGAGCTGGGTGCCGGCATGGAAAGCGTTATCGTGGGCGTGGTCGGCGTGCTGCAGTTTGAGGTGCTCGAGCGCCGTCTGAAGGCCGAGTACCGCGTTGAGGTGCGTCGCCAGCCGCTGCCCTATACCGACATCCGCTGGATTCAGATTACAAAGAAACGAGTTCTTACAGGTAAGAATACCGTACTCATTTTGCAGTTTATCGTATGGCTGGAAGAAGAGAAGCTTCCCTTGATGGAGGAAAGCTACGTAGTCTGCGATTTTGTCCAGGTCACTTGTGATATGAGAAGCGATCAGGACAGTGTGAT
>JAIHTM010000196.1 GCA_022713905.1 Collinsella sp. | reverse complement strand
CACCCGTTACAGATCGAGACAAACGACCGGTCAGACAGCCCCAACACAAAGAAAGGCTCCCCTCTCGCCCAGTGGACGGGAGGGGAGCCTTATATGTGACCGCGGCAAAAGGATGGCAATACCGCAGTCGCCCAAAGGAAGGGCCTGGATGCACCGGGCCTAGATAAGGTTCTTGCCAGAGACCTTATCGAAGAGGTGGGTCGCGTTCTTCTCGAACTTGAACCAGATGGTGTCGCCAGCCTTGAGCGCGCCCTTGGCCTCGAGGTCGACGACGGGGATAATCAGGACAAACTGGCCGTCGGGAGCGGTCACGTGGACATGCTCGGTCGAGCCCATGAGCTCGGTCACCTCGACGGTACCCTGGAGCGCGCCCTCCTCGCCCTTGTCGGCAAGCAGGATCTGCTCGGGACGCACGCCGGCCGTAATCTCCTTCACGTCGCCGCCGTCCCAGTTGAGGGCAAGCTGAGCGCAAGTCTCGGGGGCGAGCGCCACGTTCATATCCTCGGTCTTGACGGTAAAGCCGTTGCCCGAGCGCACCAGCTGGGCATCGAAGAAGTTCATCTGCGGCACGCCGATGAAGCCGGCGACGAAGATGTTCGCGGGATGGTTGAAGACCTCCTGCGGCGTGGCGATCTGCTGGACAACGCCGTCCTTCATGACCACGATACGGTCACCGAGGGTCATAGCCTCGGTCTGGTCGTGAGTAACATAAATGAACGTGCCCTTGATCTCGTGGCGCAGCTTAATGAGCTCGGCACGCATCTGGTTACGAAGCTTGGCGTCCAGGTTGGACAGCGGCTCGTCCATCAGGAAGACCTTGGGGTCACGCACGATGGCGCGGCCGATAGCGACACGCTGGCGCTGGCCGCCGGAGAGCGCCTTGGGCTTACGGTCGAGGTACTCGGTAATGCCCAGAATCTCGGCAGCAGAGCGAACCTTGCGGTCGATCTCGTCCTTGGGAACCTTCTTGAGCTCGAGCGTAAATGCCATGTTCTCGTACACCGTCATATTGGGGTACAGAGCGTAGCTCTGGAACACCATGGCGATGTCGCGGTCCTTGGGCGCCACGTCGTTGACACGCTTGCCGTCGATGAGCACATCGCCCGAGGTAATGTCCTCCAGGCCGGCGACCATGCGCATCGTCGTGGACTTACCGCAGCCAGAGGGGCCAACGAGGACGATGAACTCCTGGTCATGCACGGTGAGGTTAAAGTCCTCCACCGCAAGCACGCCGTCCTCGGTAACCTTGAGGTTGTGCTTCTTCTCCTCGGTCTTCTTCTTTTTGCCAAAGAAGCCCTTCTTTTTGGACTCGTTGTTGGGATACACCTTCTGAACATGTTTGAGAACGATCTCGGCCATGTCTCTACCTTTCGATATGCGGCGCCACGCTGAGGGGCGCCGCAGAAACTTGCAAAACTGTTACGGCATCAGCCCTTGACGGCACCTGCCACCACGCCGTCGATGATGTACTTCTGACAGAGGATGTACATGATGACGATGGGGATAACGACCATCATGATGCAGGCCATCATGGGGCCGAGCTCGACGTGGCCGTAGCCGCCGCGGAAGTACTGGATCAAGATAGGAATGGTCTTGTACTTGGTGGAGTCGAGCGTAAGGTAGGGCAGCAGATAGTCGTTCCAGACCCACATGGTCTCGAGGATGCCGACCGAAAGATAGGTGGGCTTCATGATGGGAAGGACAATCTTAAAGAACACCTGGACCGGGTTGCAGCCGTCAATCATGGCCGCTTCCTCGATCTCGAGCGGGATGTTCTTTACAAAGCCGGCAAACATAAAGACCGCCAGGCCCGCGCCAAAGCCCAGATAGATAAAGCAGATGTTGAACGGCGTGTTGAAGCCGATGCGGTCCGCCAAATTGGACAGCGTGAACATGAGCATCTGGAACGGTACAACCATCGAGAACACGAACAGGTAATAGAAGAAGTTCGAGATCTTGCTGTTGACACGAACCACGTACCAAGCGCACATGGAGCAGCACACCAAGATCAGCACGACCGACGTGACCGTGATGATGAGCGAGTACATAAATGCCGAGGCAAAGCCCTGCTCGTTAAGGGCGTGCATGTAGTTTGCGAGGCCGTTGAACGTCTCGGGCGTGAGCAGATCGAATGCCGTGGTGGTGCTGATTGCGGTCGCTTTCTTAAAAGAATTAAGCGCAATCATGAACACGGGGTAGATCCACGCGAGCGACAGGATCGTAAAGAAAATCGAGAGCGCGCGGTTGATAACCTTATCGCGTTTCATTACTGCTGCACCTCCTTGGACCTCGTGGCCTTAAGCTGGATCATGGAGATGGCCACGACCAGGATGCAGAAGATAACCGCCTTGGCCTGACCAATGCCCTGCCATGCGATACCGGCACGCGAATAGAACGTGTTGTAGATGTTCAGGGCGAGCATCTCGGTGGAGTGCGCGGGGGCGCCGCCGGTAAGGGCGAGGTTCTGGTCGAACAGCTTAAAGCCGTTGGTGATGGACAGGAACAGGCAGATGGTGATCGTCGGCATCAGGTTAGGAATCTTAACCTTCCAAAACGTCTGCCATGCCGTGGCACCGTCGACCTTGGCGGCCTCGATGTAGTCGGACGGAATAGACTGCAGACCAGCGATGTAGATGATCATCATGTAGCCGACCTGCTGCCACAGGGTCAGGATGATAAGGCCCCAGAAGCCAGCAGCAGAGTTAAGGGCGATGAGCTGGGCGCCCACGTTGGAGAGCAGGCAGTTGATCAGAATCTGCCAAATGTAGCCCAGCACGATGCCGCCGATCAGGTTAGGCATAAAGAAGATCGTACGGAAGATGTTGGTGCCCTTGAGCGCTTTGCGGGTGAGCGCCTGCGCGATGGCGAGGGCAATCACGTTGATGAGCACCGTCGACAGGAAGGCAAACGCCACCGTAAAGAAGAACGACGTGGCAAACTGCGGATCGGACAGTGCGCGCACGTAGTTCTCGATACCGACAAAGTGCGTATTGTTGATGGTAATAAACTGGCAGAACGAGAGATAGAAGCCCTGGATAAAGGGAATCACGAACCCGATCATAAACGCCAGGCACGTGGGCAGCATAAAGAGCGGCCACCAGCGCTTGAGTGCTTTGCCCATAGAAGGGTCCTTTCAATATGCAGGGGGCGGGCAAACCAACGTCTGCCCGCCCCCTGTCGCTAATCAGATAGCTTGGGCAGCAACTACTTACTCGGAAGCAGCCTTCTCGGTCTTCCAGCCATCGACGAAGGCGTTCTTGACGCCGTCCCACTTGCTGTTGTCGGCAGCATAGGCAATCAGAGCCTGCTTGAGGTTCTTCTTCCACTCCTCAGAGGGGATGTAGACGAAGTCCCAAGCGACGGTCTTCTTGCCGTCCTTGGCCATGGCAACGGCCTGCTGCGAGAAGACGTTGGTGGTTTCCTTGGCGCTCTTGAACGGGGCGGTCAGACCCATCTTGTCAGCGATGATGCTGGTGGCGGTGTCAGAAGTGACGCACCAATACATGAAGTCCTCGGTGGCCTTCTGGGCATCCTCGGAAGCCTGGGAGCTGACGCACCAGTAGTTCTCGCCGCCGGAGCACAGGCCCTGGTTCTCCTCGCCGTCGACACCGATGTAGATGGGCATCATGCCAATCTGATCGTCGGTCATGCCGGCCTTGGTGAGGTCAGCGTAAGCCCAGGAGCCGTTCTGATAGAAGACGGCCTTGCCGGTTGCGAACTCGTTGGTGGCGTCGTCGCCAGTCTTGGAAGCAAGCTGCGAAGGATCGCAGGTGGAGTCGGTGATATACAGGTCGAAAATCTGCTTGAAGTTGTCGAGATACTCGCCCTTGATCTCGTCGTCCTCCTGGTTGTGCTCCTTCTCGAACTCGTAGTAGAGCGGGAGGTTGGCGAGGTGGGTGGTGTAGCGCCAGCTGGAGGAGTCATCCATGCCAGCAGAAGTGAAGGCACCCTCAATGCCAAGCTCGTCCTTGCGGGCCTGGATGTCGTCGGCACAAGCCTTCAGCTTGTCGAAGGAGTTGATGTCCTCGGCCTTGTAGCCAGCCTTCTCGAGCAGCTGCTTGTTGTAGATGATGCCGTAGCTCTCCTGGACCCAGTCGATACCCAGATCCTTGCCATCGGACTGCAGAGCCAGGGAGTCGTCAATGAGCTCACCGCGGAGCTTGGTATCGGACAGGTCGGCGCAGTAATCCTTCCAGTTCTTAAGGCCGGTGGGGCCGTTGACCTGGAACAGGGTCGGAGCGGAGCTCTTGGACATCTCGGACTTGAGCTTCTCCTCGTAGGTGTTGGAGGCAGCGGTCACGATCTTGACCTCGACGCCCTTCTCCTTCTTATAGGCCTTGGCGATCTCCTTCCACTCCTTGTCGACCTCGGGCTTGAATTGGAGGAAGTAGACCTCGGCAGCGTCACCAGAAGCAGAGGAGCCGGAGCCGGCAGAACCACCGCAGCCCACGAGACCCAGACCAAGAACCGCAGCCGCGGAACCAGCAAAGCCCAGGAACTGCCTTCTGCTCATTTCGTTCTTCATTACAATCCACCCTTTCACACCGTGGCGGCACCCTTTGCCGCCGCCTTCGGAGATTGGCTCGGGGACTTTGCCCCTTTTGCTGATTTGAACGATACGCTATTTGGCTAGTTGTTTGAACAAGTATTACTAGAGCGGTAGAAAAACTTCGGTGAACGGTAATTTCAACTTGATACTTGAATTGACGCGGTAATGGAAGATCTCGGGGTGTGTGCGAGTGTGCGTCACCTCAAACAAGATGCCATCCGAGGTGTACGACTGACTCTCCATGACGGCAACGCAGTTGTATTTGCCGAGGTCAAGATAGCTGCAGTCCTCATCGTTGGCGAGCTCGACACTCACCGTACGACGGCTCGCCATCACTTTGACACCGCGCTTGTGCTCCAGATAGCCGTAAATAGAATCTGCCGCGATTTCGGGAGTCAGGCCCTTGGCGATCGACGCCAAAAAATAGCCATGGTCCACTTGGCGCGCGTTGCCGTTGAGGCTTCGGACACGCACTACGCGAATCAACTCCTCGCCCACCTTAAAGCCCAGGTGACGAGAGAGTTGCTCGGTGCAAACCAGATGTTCGAAAGACTTAACGTCCGTCGATGCAACGGCATTGTTGCGCTTTGCAAACTCGCCAAACGACTCAACCTCTTCGAGTGCGCCCAACATGTCGGTTTCGCCCTTAAGCCAAATAACGCGCACGCCCTTGCCGTGTATGGGCTGCACAAACATCCCGTCGGCCAGCATACCCAAGGCGGTATATCGCTTTTGGCATTGTTTCACCTCTACATTATTCATTTCCGGCTAGGCACGATAGCATTTCTTAAAGTTGTTTAAACCGAATATCGGTAAAGCGACAGGATTTAACCGTTGACGGTTTCTGTCATGCCCAAATCGGTTTCGCTCAAAACTGCCGGTACGACAATCGTCTGGTCCTCTACAATGAATCCATTGTTTAAACGTTTCCCCACGCGCAACGCGCCTCGATATTCGGAAGGCAGAACATGCTGCAAAAAATCCAACGCTTTGGCGGGGCAATGTTCGCGCCCGCCATGCTGTTTTCTATATCGGGCCTCATGGTCGGCGTCTCCGCTCTCGCAACGACTGCGGACATCGTCGGCGATCTCGCCGTATACGGAACCCCTTGGTACGTTTTTTGGACCATCATCCAGCGCGGCTCGTGGACGGTCTTTAAACGCCTCCCGCTCCTTTTTGCCGTAGCGCTGCCCATCGGTCTTGCCCAAAAACAACCGGCTCGTTGCTGCCTCGAGGCTCTCGTCGCCTATTTTGCCTACTGCTTCTTTTTGAGCGAGATCATTAAGCTGAGCGGAGACAACCTTGGACTTGAGTACCCGTCATCTTTGACCACCGCCAGCGGTATCACCGTCATCGACGGCATCAAGACGCTCGACACCGGCATTATCGGCCCGCTGGCGGTATCGGCAACCGTCGTCACCATCCATGACCGCTTCTACGATGCCAAGGTTCCCGATTGGCTCGGCACCTTCTCGGGCTCCTCGCTGGTCTACCTCATCAGCTTTTTTGCCGTGTTTGCCCTTGCCGCCATCTCGGCCGCCATCGTGCCCTTCGTATACGCTGTGACCGATACGCTGCGTCACGCGCTTGCAGGCGTCGGTCCCTTTGGCGTGGGCATCTTTGTCTTTTTAGAACGAGCACTCGAGCCCTTTGGCCTGCACCACCTGCTCTACATGCCGATCTACTACGACAACCTGGTCATTAACGACGGCATCTACGCCACGTGGAGCAGTTTGCTCCCCATCCTCTCCCATAGCACGCGCCCCCTTAATGAGCTTGCGCCGTGGGCCGGTTTTACCGCCACCGGCTGGGTCAAAGTCTTTGGCCTTCCTGCCATCGCAGCTGCGTTCTACTCCACCGCAAAATCCGAGCGCCGCGCCGGCCTCAGGGTCATCCTTGTTCCCGCCATCATCGCCTCGGTGGTTTGCGGCGTTACCGAGCCACTCGAGTTTCTCTTTATGTTCACCCACCCCGGGCTCTTTTTGCTCTACGCCGTCTTATCGTCTTGCCTTGCCACAGCCATGAATCTCTTTGGCATCGTCGGCATCTTCTCGGGCGGCCTCATGGAGATGGCAGCCTTCAACTTTATTCCGCTCATGCGCACGCATGCCGGTGCCTATCTTTTGGCGCTCGGTATCGGCCTTGCCTTTAGCCTCATCTTTTTTGTTAGTTTTCGAGCACTCATCTTGGTCTATGACCTTAAGACGCCGGGCCGCGAGAATCATGTCGCCAATCGCGCGGCAATCGATTGTTTAACGGGAAGCGACTTTGCCAAAGAGCAATCTCCCAATGACGAGGTCAATAGTCGATCCGATCAAGATCACGTCCTCGCTGAGCGGGTAATTCAGCTTTTAGGTGGCGTTGGCAATATCGTGGGCGCAACCAACTGCGCCACGCGCCTGCGCGTCGAGGTCGCAGACCCTTCCATCGTTGCAGATAACGCGTCGTTCGTCGCGGTGGGCGCCAAGGGCCTCATCATTACGGGCAAGACCGCCCAGGTGATCATCGGCATCTCCGTTCCCCGCGTTAAAGAGCATTTTGACCAGATCATGGGCCTCGAGCCGGGATTTGTGCCCACCACCTCGGCCTCCCCTGCCGCCAGCGCAGCCCATAAGCGCGGCGATATCTGCTTCTTCGATATCGACGGAACGCTCGCCTGGCAAGACCCTCGAGTGGCACAAGAGCTTCCCGAGAGCGAGCGTGACCTGTCCCCTTATCCCAACGAGGCGGTCTCGCAGGCCATCCGCGATTTCGTTGCAAACGGCAACATGGCCTTTATCTGCACAGGACGCACCCTCAGCTGCATCCACCCCAAACTTCTTGAGCTGCCCTGGACCGGCATCGTCTGTCTTGCGGGCGGTTACGCCGAGATCGACGGACACGCAATTCGCGATCTGTCGATGACGCCCAGTATGCTGCAGCGTCTTGCCCCCTACCTTGAGCAATCGGGCGAGGTCATCCGCTTTGAGGGCCTCAACGGCGTCGTGCGCATGAGTGCCGATGCCCCCGATGCTCCCGGATACGCGCGCACCCTGGGCGACGCAGTCACGCAGCTGCAACATTACAGTGTCTACAAGATCTTGATGTCTACATCGCTCGCCAACCACATCGCTCAAGATAAGGCACTTGAGCCGCTGCTGTGCTTTAACGAGCTCGAACTCGAGGTAACCGAAATCTCGCCCCGCGAATGCACGAAGCGCGGGGGCATCCAGTCTGTACTCGACGCCCTCGATCCCCACCACGGAACCGTGTACGGCATCGGCGACGCCAGCAATGACGTCTCGCTGATGAACGCCGTCGATGTCGGTATCGCCATGGGCAATGCGCCAGACTATCTCAAAAAGCGCGCCGACTACATCACCGACTCGGTCGACAAAGATGGCGTCGTCAAGGCGCTCGAGCACTTTAGGCTTATATAAGCAGCCGGCACGCGCACGCGTCCCGTTTCTCCAAATCGCCAAAACAGACGCGCCGGCAACTCCAATGTGGCAATATGGTATCTGCACACCGCAACGATGTAACCCAAGAAAGAATGCGAGAACCCGTGTCCAGTCCGTTTACCAGCTTTTTAGCCCAGCACTTTGACCAGATTAACGACTATCTGGCCACGTTCTTTGACGGACAGGCGACCTCTGCCGATATCGAGCGCTACCTGTATGCGCCGCTCTCGGCTTTTACGGCCAACGCCGGCAAGCGCCACCGCCCGCTTATCTGTATGCTCGCCGCAACCGCAGTGGGCGGCAGCTTTGAGAGCGCCCGCAGCGCCGCGGCAGCCATCGAGCATTTCCAGTCGGGCGCGCTGATCCACGACGACATCGCCGACAACGGACAGCTTCGTCGAGGCAAGCCCTGCATGCACCTTACCGAGGGCACGGGCCTTGCCATCAATTGTGGCGACCTGGCGCTCACCATGGTCACCAAGACGGTTCTCGACGACCCTACGCTTGAGTCCGACGTGAAGCTGCGCGTGCTCCACGAGCTTACCGAGATGATCGTCCGCACCATCGAGGGTCAAGCACTCGACCTGGGTTGGGTCCGTGACGGGCGCTTTGATATCTCGGTTGATGACTACCTGGACATGGCAACGCACAAGACCGCGTTTTACAGCGGAGCCACGCCGCTTGCCGCCGGAGCCATTATCGGCGGCGGCAGCGATAAGCAAATCGAAGCGCTGCGCGCCTTTGGCCTGCACACGGGCCTTGCCTTTCAGATTCAGGACGACCTGCTCAACCTTGTCGGCACTAAGGAAGCCGCCAACAAGGACTTCCGCACCGACATCACCGAGGGCAAGCGCACGCTTGTCGCCGTACATGCCCTCTCTGATGAGCGCTACCACGACGAGGTCGAGGCGATTCTTTCCTCGGGCACCGATGATCCCGCGCAGCTCGCACGCGCCGTGGAGATCTTCCAAGAGACCGGCTCCATCGATTACGCCCACACTTACGCGCTCGACCTGACCGCTAAGGCCAAAGCGGCCATCGAGAACGTTGAGCTTGATCCGCACGCACGCGAGCTGTTCCTCTCCATGGGAGATTTCTTTGTGGAGCGCCTTAACTAACGGGGGTTATAAAACCTGTCAGCAGCGTATTTAGGCACAACTTGCTACACTGTTGAGTGCATGTTTATGCATCCCTTTGCGTTGTCTATCCGACAGACGCTCAAATAGTACGAATGGTACGCCGAAAGGGGTTCGTTCATGGAACCTATTACAACGGGCATGCAAGGAGCAGCCGTCGAGGACGTGCAGTCTCGTCTCCTGCAGCTCGGCTACACGATTGATGCCGCCGAAGTCACCGACAAGTACTTTGGAGCCACCACTGAGCAGGCCGTCAGCACCTTCAGGCTCGACAGCGGCCTTGCTGCCGGTCATGCCGTCGATATCCCCTGCTGGAGCGCCCTTGTAGACGCTTCGTATAAGCTGGGCGACCGCACTCTCTATCTGCGCATGCCCAATTTCCATGGCGCCGATGTGCAGGCCCTGCAGCGCGCTCTCAACGTTTTGGGCTTTGCCTGTGGCGAAGACGACGGCTACTTTGGTCCGCATACCGAGGCCGCCCTGCAGCAGTTCCAGGAAAATGTCGGCCTGTTTGCCGACGGCATGGCCTTCCAGGACACCTACGCCTACATCAACCGCCTGCACCATGTGTGGGAGGGCAAGCCCTCGGTCACCGAAGCCGAGTCCCGCATCGGTTTTGCTCGCGCCGCCAACGTGCTCGAGCGCTTCCAGATTGCCGTTATCGGCGAGGACCCCATCGCGCGCAGTGTTGCGTCGCGCATGTGGAATATCGCCACGGCAACGACCGACAATAGCGGCATGATGCTCTGCGACTCCGAGGTCCCAACCAACGTTGACCTGGTGCTCGAGATCGCAAGCGACGAGCTGCCCGCCGACGCCGCGCCACGCGCCACGATTGCCCTCGCCGAGTGCCACAACCTGGCCCAGCGCATCCGCACCGCCAATGTCGCCGCGCAGCAGAAGCCGGCTCGCATTCGCATTGAGCTCACGGGCATGACGCGCTACAACGGCACCTTCACGGCCAGCGACGCGCAGACGCTCGCCGTACGCCTACTCGACGGCGTTTGCGATGCCCTCGCAGATTAGGTAAACTAGACGAGTTGCTTTTGGGCAACACCACACATTGGGACGTAGTTCAACGGTAGAACTCCGGTTTTTGGTGCCGGCTGTTGGGGGTTCGAATCCCTCCGTCCCAGCCATTACAATTGAGCGCCCTGAGCCCATAACGGCCCAGGGCGCTTTTATGTGGGCAAGCGGAGGGATTCGAACCCGCAAGGGTGCGGAGCTGAGGAAACGCGAAGCGTTTTCCAGCGCAGCACGCAAGGAGCGAAGCGACGC